>JABXJY010000263.1 GCA_013375385.1 Desulfobacterales bacterium | reverse complement strand
TAGGACAGATCGATCCCGGTCAGGTCCTGAAGGCGGAATGGACCCATGGGATGACCGGCGCCAAAGACGCAGGCTTTGTCGATATCCTCGTGTGAGGCGACGCCCATCTCCAGGAGCCACTGGGCCTCACGCGAGATAGCGGCGAAGATACGGTTCAAGAGAAATCCTCTCACCTCTTTTTTCACGTGGACGGCGACCTTGTCCAGTCTGGCGCCTAGGTCTAACGAAATCTGGGCGGTTTCATCCGATACATGCGGACCCTGAACGACTTCCACGAGCCTCATTACCAGAGCCGGGTTGAAGAAGTGAAGATTGACCACCTTCTCAGGCCGGGAGGTAACATCTGCTATGCGGGAGCTGACGATAGCAGAGCTGTTGGTGGCCAGAATGGCATGGGGAGGCGCCAACTTGTCAAGGTCGGCGAAGAGCCTTCTCTTGACGTCCAGGACTTCAAATATCGCCTCAATCACGTAGTCGGCTTCTTTGACTGCATCTTCCAAGCTGGAGGTGAATGTGATGTTTTTGCGGGCCTGTTTGGCCTGCTCTTCTGTCAATTTTTCTTTTTCCACGCGGCCGGGCAGATACCGATCGACAAAGGCCTCAGCTTTTTTGAGGACCTCCTCATTTGTTTCTGTGCAGATGCTCTTGTAGCCGTGGATGCCACATAGGGTAACAATCTGGTGTCCCATGTTCCCGGCCCCGATTACGCCGATGTTTCTTACATCGTCAATGTTCATTTCTTTTCTCCTTTCTTCTTTGAATTGTTACCATGATGCCTTGGTGCATCGAACTCAGTTCGCCTCGCTCATCCCGCTCTGCGGGAGAATTTGGCCTACATGAAAGATGTTCCATTTATGCACCTAAGGCGCATTAAAAATCCTGTCATTTCAATAAGTTGTCGAAATTCCCATACATCAATTAATCATGCCTGAGCCGATTCCACAATCCTCAATCTGAAAAATCTCCATTCCAGAGCTTATGCAAAAATTCCTTATAAGGAAGAATGGTGACCACTCCGACCCTTCGCGTGCGTGGCTCAAGACTTACGCAGAGATATCGCTTAAGGATTTTTTCTTCCGCGAGGGCCTGAAGTGCTTTGATGTCATGGGGTGAGATATTCTCTTTCGCCTTGACCTCAACCGCGGTGTGATCTCCAATGATGAAATCCACCTCAAATCCCGAGGATGACCTCCAGTAACTCAGGGGTTCTCGGCGGATATAATCTCGGTAACACATAAGTTCATGAAAAAGATAGGTCTCAAACCCCTCTCCATATTCGGGCGTACCAGGCCGGAACACCCTTCCCTGTAGTGTGGCTACAATGCCCACATCAAAGAAATAGTATTTTGAAGCGGCAAGGGGTTTCCTCTTTTTTGATTTTCGCCATGCCGGGAGCTCATGGAGAATCAGGGTGTCTTTGAGGATCTCAAAGTATTCATATACCGTGGTCCGTGCCACTTGAGCGTCATTGGATACCTTCGTGAAGTTTACGATCGTGCCGTTACACAGGGCGGCTATTCTGAGGAATCTACTGAACGCGGGAATGTTACGAATGGCTCCTTGGGCCACGATCTCCTGTTGGAGGTACAAACCGGTGTAGGACTCGAGATCAGCAGAGGGATCATCGGAAAAATAGATCGAGGGAAGCAATCCTCTTTCCAGGGCGCGTATCAGGTCGAACCGTTTCCCCAATTCCCTGCAGGTAAGGGGGTGCAGGTGTTTGGTCCGGGCACGGCCACCAAGGAGGTTGATTCCACCGCGGCGGAGCTTGCGGGCACTGGAACCGGTCATGAGAAAATGAATTCGTCGGCCCTCAATCAGGCGATGGACTTCGTTCAGGAGCTCTGGCAGACGCTGAATTTCATCGATGACTATCAGACGGTCCTGCGGGGTGACCTCTTGTGCAATACGACCGGGATTCTGACTAAGAGCCAGAAAGATCGAGGTGTCCAGAAGATCATACACCCTCGCTTCTTTCAGGGTATTTTGAATCAGAAATGTCTTGCCGGTCTGGCGGGGTCCAAAAAGGAAATGGGACTTCTTATCAAGGAGAGGGGGCAGATCCAAAATCCGCTCAATATATGCGGGATTTCCACCTTGAATAGTCATTGTCGATTCCATCGTCATATATCATGCCAAATGACGATAGATTTGTCAACAAAAAAATGATGTGGCCCCATTCAGTATAATTCACGATTCGAGGATGGAGCCTGAATTCACAAGATATATGAATGACAAAAGGCAAGACCTGAGCCCCGATCACATACGAGTCAAGGACTTGGCCCAAATTCATATCATAAGGATGGCAAAACGCAAGCCCTACCCTACATCACGAGTTCATCGATTAAGTTTCTTAGTTATTTACCAGCGTCCCCATTTTTAGAAGCGACTTCCTTTTCTTGTTCGATCCTTTCGTGAAGCCAGATGGCCATGAGTTGAGTGTGTGGAATACCTTTCTTACGGGCGAGCCGTTTTACCAAAGAGATATCAAATGGATCGAGACGAAGGGAAACTGGATGACGGGCAGGGCGTGGAACCTTAAAAGCCTCTGCCTTATCCAGCAGTTTTTGAACTTGCTCGGGACCCTCTCCAGCAATGGTGGTGTCCCATTCCTTGGCTTCTTCCTTGAGGTTATTCCTTATTTCTTTTGGGAGTCTGCTCATTTTTTTATCCTCTTGAAATAGGTCTTCTTAGTGGAATCTGACATGGGAAATGCTGTTACGCATCGCCACAAACCATACTCGTTGTATGGAGCCACGATGGCTTCGATACAGAGTCCAGAGGCATCCGTACCCCATAGACGGTATCGATATTCGGTAGATTTTCCTCGTTTCTTTATACTTCTAATGGCAAGTGTCGGAAATGGGCCTTCATTATAATAAACTTCCTCCACCTGCTCGGGGCGTATTCCATGAACGGCAATGTGATCGATGTTGTCTTCATCCCAGTCAGGTTTAAGAGATTCGTCAGGTTTGATCATACTGAAAAAGAATAACGTAATTTTCTGATTACGTCAAGGTTTAAGAAAAGCAATGATTTGCCCACCTCAAGAGGCACGAAAAATACTTGATTACTTAAGCATGACCCCGTCTAATAGATCGGGATCTGGCCTGCTGACCATCTCATAGCCGCATCATTCACATTCAAGACATGGGCTCTATTCATAAGCTGCTTTAGAAGTTAACTTCGTCAATTCCAGGCTGCTGGGAGAGAAAATCAGACCACTCTTTATCCGTGACGCCGACAAAACCTTTCATCTAGTATTGCCCGGAACGCTTTATGATCAGACAAGAGTCAAGAGCAGATTTGACCCCTTTTGACCCCTTTTTAACAGCCGGTAGTTGTTTTCTATCCTGATTCGCCTATGCCGTGAGTCATAAAGGGGTTGGCTCATAGCCACAAGATTTGTAATACATCCACTTGAACACGGTATGGAACCGATGATTTTCTGGGTCCGAGCAACGGACAGGGGC
>JABXJY010000262.1 GCA_013375385.1 Desulfobacterales bacterium | reverse complement strand
GGCGATCCTAATATAATGCCATCAGCTTCCTCTAACAGAGGGTAGATCTCCTGCATACCATCTTGTATGACACACCCGCCCCCACTCTTCCGTTCATAGTCATCTGGGGCAAAAATGCATTTGTTGCAGTGACGGCAATACTCGATCTTGAAATCTGATAACTCAATGAATTTTGTTTGCACTCCTTTCACTTTTTCGGCTGATCTCAGGGCCTCTTGAACCATAAAAGACGAATTTCTTCCCTTTCGATGAGCCCCAGATATGCCCAGAATGTTCACCACTAGATCTGGCATGTCTTCTCCCTCCCTTTCGTTTATCGAGACATAGTCAACTCCTATGTATTTTCAGTTAAAAGAAGATAGCCCGCCGCCATGGACGGGCTATCTCAACTACATTTCCCTGTACGGTAAACCCTGCAGCTACTTTAGAAGATGGATCTGCTTATAGTACCTCAAGGCCCCTGGATGGTAAGGAACCGCTACCTTATCAGAATAAGCATGTGAGAGCCTGAGCTCCTTAAATGCAGCATTTCTGATAAGCTTGGGGAAGTTATCCCAAAAGGCTTTGGTCACCTCGTAAACAAGCTCCTCTGAGAGATCATCTCGAGCGAACAATACGTTTGTTAACCCAAATGTTTTCACCGTATAATCTTGACCCCTATACGTATTTGCCGGGATAGTAAGTGGAAAATGGCCTCTGATTTTGTTCAGGTTCTCAATTACCCCCTCAGGAATAGTGAGTAGCCTGATTTTGGTATTGGTTGCCAACTCCAAAAGCCTTCCATGACCTGAGCTATAGAAGTTACCCGTTGCATCGATTACCCCATCTTGTAAGGACCTGAATGTTTGTCCTGTAGCCATCTCAAACATCTTAATCTCACTCAGCTTAATGTTCGCAGCTTGGAGAAAGAACTCGTTTTCGGTTCGAGTTATCTGTGCGGGCAACCCAATATTCATTTTCTTGCCTTTGAGATCATGAATCGTCTTGATGTTGGACGCCTCCCTGGTGACTGAGTGATAGGGCACAAGGACGAAGGGAAACAGCAATCTGAGCCTCTTATGTGGATGACCCTTGAAGGCCATTCTCCCATTATAGGCATCCATGAGCCCTGATAAGGCCTGCTGCCCCACTTCCATTCTTCCGGCCGAAACTAACTCGACGTTCTCATTATATCCAGCAGAAGCCTGGGCTGAAAACCTGACCGCGTTCTGATGTGTATTCATGTATTTGGTGATTGCTGCTCCCCAAACATAGGGCCCGGATCCAGCACCAGAACAACCCAGGGCCCACTTCTCCTGGGCCAGGACGTGTCCAACACAAAATGTTACGCAGAAAAAAACGGTACAAATAATAAGAATGCTCCTTTTCATTGTCTCTCCCTCCTTTTTTTGGTTTTGGTAGATCGCCTTCAGTTTGCCACAGTTAAAGCGCCATCACCTCCTTTCCTCTTCGACGACGAACGTGTTGCTGTTTGCCTTTAAATTCAACCATTTCCTCCATTGGGATAAGCCAGCTAAAATAACGAGAATAAAACCGAAGATTGGGTTTACAAGTCGCACGAAAATTAGGATTAGCGACCCTGCTATGAGAAACAAAATCTCCCAAAGGGCCAATTTAGCCAAAAAATGTCTCTGCATGCCGTACGCGAGCCCTGAAGCCCCAATAGAACCACAGATTAAGCTAATTAAGATCTTAATCCATGTTCCTTCCAGTAGGTATGAAGGATAGAACATGAAGGCATAGGCGATGAAGAATCCGGGCAGACTATAAAGAAACGACAGCCAGGCCGTGATCCACCAGTTGGCCTTTGCAATCCCCGCTGCCACAACAGCTACCACGGCAATGGGAGGTGTCGAACCGGATTTGATAGCGAAAAAGAAAAGGAAAAGATGTGCAGCGAGTTCGGGGAAACCGACCTCAACTAAAGCTGGCGCTACAAAAAGGCCCGATAAAAGATAGGCAATGGGGGTTGGCATCCCCATTCCCAAGAGGATCGCGATCGCCATCGCCATGATTAGAACCAAAACGGGATGGCCACCTGCCGCCATCACCAGTAGTTCAGACAGCCTAGGCCCTAATCCAGTGATCGTAAAGGCCGATTGGACAATTCCGATTACGGCGATCAATGCCGTTAGGTCTGCGGACCTTCGCGTTCCATGGTCAAAAATGGTGTAGATTTTCTTGAGGTTTATCCGGGTCCCTCTACGTATCTGGTTTATAGCAACGGTTAAAAGGACCGTGATAAGGCCTGCATAGGTCACAGTAAGGCGAGTAATTAAGAGCAGGTAAAAGAGAACGGCGATAGGAATCAGGTGTTGACCTCCTTCTCTGATGACCTTTTGTGCCTTTTCTACTTTCTCCAACCCCCTCATCCCCAGCTTAACGGATTCCATATCAACAACAATGAAAACGGATACGTAATAGAGGAAGGCAGGAATGATGGCCGCCAGGGCGATTGTCGGATAGGGTATTCCCGTTAATTCTGCCATTAAGAAGGCCCCTGCCCCCATAATAGGGGGAACTAGTTGAGCTCCCTCTGAGGCTACAACCTCTATGGCCCCAGCTGTATGGGGTTTAAAACCCGATTCTTTCATCATCGGAATGGTTATGGATCCGGTGGTAACCACATTTCCGATGGAGCTTCCTATCATCGTGCCTGTTAGGCCACTGGCAATGACCGCACTTTTTGCCGGTCCCCCTCTTGTCTTACCGACCAAAGAATTCGTCAATTTCAGGCAAAAATCAGAGGCACCGGTCTCTTGAAGGGCTGTGCCAAATAAGATGAACATAAAGAGATAGGTGGAGGATACCGCCAGGCCGAGTCCGAACACGCCTTCATGGGAAAAGGCCGTTAAGTAAATGAACCTCTTAACACCCATACCTGCATGAGACAGGATACCAGGGAGGTAATTACCGAAAAGGATGTATCCTATGGCCGCTATTGCGATGGCAAAGAGGGGTACACTTATCCTTCTGACCGCTTCAAGTATGGCTATGATAATAACAAAACCTACGGTGATTTGAAGGGCAGAGAGGTACGTCCCTCCTATAGCAGCTAGGATTTTTTTCCAAAAAATGACGAGGTAACCGAGCGCGAAGATCGTTAACAGGGCCAGCAACGTATCGAGTGAAAAGGCCAGGCGTCCGCGTCCTAGAGGCTTTGTTGACCAGAAGAATATGAGCAGCATAACGCCTAAAAAAATGGCGCGATGGACAATCGTTGTCTTATACGGGCCCCATATGGTGGCATAGAAGATATACGCGCAAAGGGAGACTGCAAAGAAAGACACTATCTTCTCAAGAACACGGCGGTTCACCACCTTATTCCTCCCGGTATGAGGCTATGATCCTTTGAGTTTCTCCTTGAGCAGTGACAAGATGCCCCCCTTTTCTAAGATAGCGAGCATGTCGGGGGCCAAAGGTATCCCCTGGATGAGGTTGTCCTGATTGATATTCTTCACCGTGGCTTCTCTC
>JABXJY010000261.1 GCA_013375385.1 Desulfobacterales bacterium | reverse complement strand
ATCTTTGTACAGTGGTAGCACGGAGAGGGAAGGGGGCCGGGCATCAATGCCCGGCCCCTCTGACCCAATCAAGAGGTTAAACAGATGGAGAAAGAGGAAAGGAGGTGATTTGGTGCCTAAAGACGGGAACTGGAAGCCCTACAATGTTGACTACCTTGATCGAAATATCAGAGAGGTTTTCAGAACCGGGGATATAGGCAAGCTCACGAAAGCCACCTATCAGTTCATTACGCTACACATGGGGTTTATCGCTCACTACAGTCTATACGGGTTTATGGACAGGTATGCCGACCTAGATGAGCTACGCCTCAACCTACAGACAAGCGAGTATAGCCGAGACCCCGACTATAACCTGAAATGGGCTGATACGAAGGAAACTGACCGTGACTTCCTAAAGTGGTATGGATATCCCTACTGCCACAGCGTTGCTGAAGGCATAAGGCGAATTGTGAAGGCTGCCAGAGAACAGCCTGAACAGAGGCCCTTGCCTATACCTGCTTGGGAACTGAAGCTCTTAGAAAGGAGGTGAGATTGTGGGAAAGCCCATATGCTGTGAGGATGAGATGAGCTTCCTGATGGACAACAAGGTCAAAGAAGCCCTTGAGTGTCTTCACTGTGGCAAATTGGTGGTGAGGGATAAGCGAACCGGGGAGGAAACCTGGTATGCGGAGATTTTTAGCCCACACGATGTAATGAAGCCAAAGGAAAGGAGGTGAGAAAGTGGAGCACAAGGATATGAGGGCAGACTCCGAGGAGTCAAAGGAGAAGGTATATGATCAGATTAACCAGCTTTACCTTCAGGGGAAGGCTATTAAGGTAAGAGAGCATAAGAGTGGCTTCCCCGCGGTAACCGTAGACACCGAGGATATCCACATCATCACTGACTGTATAAGCCTTGAGCAGTGGTGGCTAAAGAAAAAGAAGGAAGGGAGATGACGCCAATGCCTAACGGTAAGGGTGTTAGAGTGGCTAAGTGTCCGATCGGCCAAGAGTACTGTTATCCGTCCTGCTACTACCGTAAAGGCGACCGGTGTTGCTACAGGAGTAAGCGGGGCAGGCAGATACCCGAACTAAGGAAAGAAAGGGGGTGAAACGATGGCATACCGCAAGTCCACACTGCGAAGGATGCCTCCGGAGACTCGAAAGTATGCCAAGCTGCTCAACGAGCTGGAGAGTGTCCTTCGCAAAGGGAAAAACCTGACCGACCACATAGCCAGGCTAGAGCTGGATAGCCGGGCCCTGGCCCACGCCAAAGAGCAAGGCACGACTACAGAAGAATAATTGTTGGCGTTCGGCAACAATTGAATGGGGCACTCGTGCCTAAAACTTGCCGAACGGAAAGGAGGTGAGAATTGACAACTGAAAAGCAGATTGAGAAGGGCATCTCCGATATCGTAGGTGTCTTTACGGACCCTATCATCGTCTTTCCTGGCGGTGGTTGGGAGGAGACCCTTCCTGAATGGATAAAGCCAGCAATTACCCTCGAGAGACTGACCATGAACATGAGGGCACTCAAGGGAGAGGAGATGACCGGTACTGACGCCGAGGCCTTGGCCTATATGTATCCAGCGTCCCTCGCCTTCCCCTTGGACCACGACTGGACTCAAATCTACCTCTACCTAGCTAGTACGGTCTTTGCTCGCCACAAACAGGCAGAGGTACCGGATGATATCAAGGTAGAGTCTCTGAATGACGACCAGATGAGAGACCTCAATCGGCTCAAGGCATGGATTTACAAGAAGCGGGTAGATGCCAGGCTAGAGAAAGACCGTGCCGAGAGACGGCAGAAGAGAGAAGAAGAGGCAACCGCGAAAAAGGCAGGGCAGCCGGCACTATTTGACTTCTAGTATATTACTAGCGGTATATGATTAAGGGGTCGGGGTTCGAATCCCCGGCCCCTTTTTTCTTTCTATCAATATACATTTACAAATTACTATATTGCTATCAATTTTTATTGATAAATTGTTGGCGGTACCCCCTCTCCTTCAAATAGCCATGGACGAAACTTTATGTGAATGACCCGTGCATAGCCAAGCAGGTGCTTACATCTGTGGCAGCTCAATGTTTATGGGCTCGTTGAAATCATAAAACTGCTTAGTAGTGCTCCCGCTAAACAAGTTCTTCTCTCCTGTATCGGGATTATCCACCATGACGTGCTCCTCACTTTTCAACTGCCGTATGAGGTGGGTATCCTTCTCTACCCAGAGTTCAAAGTTCACTTCCCAAGTGCTAATGTCAGATGGAAACTGTTCGTATTCCATTACAACCCTATTCCTCAGCATATTGACATAAGAATCTACATCAAGCCTGCCGCGGTAGTGCAAGCAAACGACGCCGTCGATTTCCTCATTAGCCAGTTTCTTTAGGTCGACTAGCCAATTGAGATACTCGAGCTTCTTATCTAGAGGTGTTGCAGTTGCCGTAATCATTCCCGTTGCCCCAGATGATGGGTCATCGTATTGACAGGGTAGCTCACACCACTCGGATATATCTTTTGAGTCACGTACAAAACCCCTATCGCCAATGAATATGTACTCACCCCAACCGCCAGCGCTGCTTATGATATCGTGATAACGGTCAGGCGCCGTAAACTCTGATTCAGTTATGGATACACCAGACTCACCTTCTAGAGTATAAGTTGCCACTTCACTAATACGATATGACTGTGCCTCGCAAGTGGCTGATATTGCCTTAGTTGTTACCTCCCTCAAGTTAAGCCTCTCACTGCACCCAACAAGAGACGCTCCGAGTAAAACGATAGCTGAGATTATTGTGTACTTCACTATGTTCATTTAAAGCCTGGTAGCTGGTAGGGCAGGGCGAACCTCTTCTTACTTTTATATCTGCGTCTAATTACAAGTTATCTATTTTCTTACAGAAATGTCAACAAGACATAAAGTTTCGTCCATGGCTACTTCAAAGGAGAGGCTGCGCCTCTCTTACCCTCTTCCCCTTACCAAGGGGAAGGTAGAAAACCATTAACCACCTCTAAAAACCGCCCAGATTTCGCTTATAGGACCTGGTTTTTTGGGATAGCCGCCGAGTCGGTTAGTTGCCGAGCGTGGTTGGCTGTGGTAGGGTAGTGGTGGCCGCCGACTAGCTCGGTGGTTCTAACTGGTTTTGTATTCCCTTCTAATGCGCTTGAACTCGTCAATGCCTACCTCTTGGCTGGATACCAAGAGGGTCCAGGACTCGGTTTCGATATCGTATTCCACTATCCAGCCTCTAAAGTGTTCACAATCTTCTATGTCGCTGGCATAGGCGATTTCAAGGCCTGCAGGTGGATATATTAAGAGTGCGTAGGTGTTTTCCCTTAGGAATGTGGTTAGGACATCCAGGGTTGACGAAAGCCAGTAGCGGGCGTGGCGTTCACTCTTTTGATAGGCGAATGGCGCTCCGTTCCTGAAGTCCTCGGCGTAGGCTGTGGCCTGGTCATAGGTGGGATAGTCTGGGGGTTGCTGGTAGATCGGAAGAGCG
>JABXJY010000040.1 GCA_013375385.1 Desulfobacterales bacterium | reverse complement strand
AAAATGAGGATGTGCGGGAGTTCTACTTGGGTTCCGGTGAAAAGGAACGAAAGAGCTACAAGGAAGCCAAACGGTACAAGAGAAGAAAACGGTGGCTGTAAAGGGAGAGAATAAAGACAGCCTTTTGGTGATCGAAGACCTGCATCTCTCCTTCGGGGGAGTAAAGGTACTGAATGACATAAGTCTGTCAGTGCAACGAGGCGATATCTTCTCAATCATAGGGCCCAATGGTGCAGGAAAGACCAGCCTGGTCAATTGCATCAATATGCATTACCGGCCTGATCGGGGTGGCATCAAATTCAATGGGGTCGATTTGAAGGGCATGAAGCCCCACGCCGTTGCCGCCCTTGGAGTAGCCAGGACCTTTCAGAAGGTGGAACTGTTTCGGGGCATGACCGTGCTGGACGCCATCAAACTGGGCCGTCACTTTCTCATGAAGTCTTCGCTTCTGGGAAGCTTTTTTCGGCTTCCCAACATCGTTCGCGATGAAATGAGGCATCGGGAGGAAATCGAGGAGGAGGTTATCGATTTCATGGATCTTTCAAGCTTCCGCTACTCCCCGGTCGGAATCCTTCCCATGGGGGTTCGCAAAAGGGTGGATATGGCACGGGCCCTGGCCATGGGGCCACAATTGCTCCTGTTGGATGAGATCATGTCAGGAATGGCCGTTGAAGAGAAGGAGGACATCGCGAGCTACATCCTTGATGTCCACCGGGACCTGGGCGTGACTATCGTCTGGATCGAACACGACCTGGCTCCTGTCATGGATCTCTCGAATCGGGTCTGTGTCCTGAATTTCGGGACGAAGATTGTGGAGGGTTCTCCCGAGGAAGTCCAGAAGGATCCTCAGGTCATCGAGGCCTATCTGGGGAGGCAGAAAGGGACATAATATGAGTGAGCTAAAGCCCGCGACGTGCACAAACCACACTGCGGGGTCTGCAATAGCTGGGAATTGGAATCTTTTGACAGCGGCCTCGCAAAGCCAGGTCTGGGCCAGGGTTTGAAGTGCCTAAAGTGCCTAAAATGGAGGAATTTAATTACTTTTAACTTTAGTTCACTTTAGTCATTTTAGGTCTTAGTAGGTATAATATCATGCTTGAGGATACTCTGATTGGCCTCATAGTAAAGAACGCACATGAGATGCCCGATGATGTCGCCATGCGGGAGAAGAGATATGGCGTATGGACCCCGATGACATGGCGCGAGTTACAAGAGAACGTCCAGCGCTTTGCCCTGGGCCTGCGGGCCTTGGGTTTCGAGCCTGAGGACAAGTTGGCCATTATCGGGGACAACAAACCCGAATGGGTCATCGCCGAGCTCGGATGCATGGCTGCTGGAGGAATCCCCACCGGGGCATACCCGGACAGCCTGGCCGAGGAGATGGAGTACCTGATCTCCTATTCGGACGCCCGGTTCCTGGTGCTCAGGGATCAGGAGCAGGTGGACAAGATCCTCGTTATCTGGGACAAGATCAAAGAGGGTGTAGACAAGGTCATTGTCTGGGACTCACGGGGGATGAGCCACTACTACGGGGAATACCCCTTCCTGGAGCGTTTTGAAAAGGTACTTGAAATCGGGGCCAAGGAGGAGACTGGCCAGGAGGACTATCTGCTAAGAAAGGCTGAGGAGACCGATCCGTCTCAGCCGGCCATCATGCTGACTACATCGGGGACCACCGCAAAGCCAAAGCTCTCCATCCTCAGCCACGAGAACCTGCTCTTCTCCTCTGAGAGCTATGGAAGGGTAGTAAAGATGGAAAAGGGTGATGAAATCCTCTCCGCTGCCCCTCTGCCGTGGATTGGAGAGCAGATGTATAACGTCACCCGATTCCTGAGGGTGGGCGCCCATTACAATTTTCCGGAAGAGACCGAGACGCTCCGGAAGGACCTGCTGGAGCTTCAACCCTTCCATTTCGGTGGGACCCCGGTTGTGTGGGAATTTCTTATATCCATTATCCAGGCCGCCATGGACAACGCCGATTTCATCAAGCGGTATTTTTATAACCTGGCCATCCGGACGGCCCTGAAGTGCACCGAGGCAGATCTGGCGGGTGAAAATCCCGGGCAATGGAGCCGGGTTCTGAACCGTATTCTGAACTTCCTTGTCCTCCGGCCCCTCAAGAACAAGGTTGGACTTGGACGGGTGAGGGTGGCCATAACAGGGGGCGGAGCCATTTCGCCGGAGGTCTTTAAGTATTTTAAGGCCCTGGGGCTCGACCTTCGCCAGGTTTTCGGTCAATCTGAATGCGGGGGGATCGCCACTACCCACAAGGTGCACGACGTAAGACCCGAGACGGTGGGCGTGGCTATCCCAGATGTAGAGATTAAGCTCTCAGAGGATGGCGAGATTCTCGTGCGAGGCAAAAACGTTCACCTGGGTTACTACAAGAATGAGAAGGCTACTCAAGAGGGCTTTACCGAGGATGGATTCCTTCGAACGGGTGATGCCGGATATTTCGGCGAGGATGGACACCTCTATGTGTTCGATCGAGCCAAGGACATCATGACCCTGAAAGATGGCACTAAATTTGCTCCCCAGGACATTGAGACGCGGCTGAAATTCAGCGCCTACATCAATGAGGCAATGGTCTGCGGGGGGGAAAGACGTTATGTTACGGCCATCGTGAGCATTGACCTGGAGAACGTGGGGAACTGGGCCAAGAAGAGAGGGATCTCCTTTACGACCTTTCAGGATCTCTCCCAGAGACGTGAGGTCTACGAACTGGTGCAAAATGAGATACGAAAGATCTGTGAGCGATTTCCGGAAAACATCAGGATAAAGCGGTTCGCCATCCTTCTCAAGGAGCTTCATCCTGATGATGGGGAATTGACGAGGACGAGAAAGGTGAGGCGCGCATTTGTCAACGAGCGATACCATGCCCTTATCGAAGATCTTTACCAATCCAAGAAAGAACATGATCTGGACATCCAGATACGCTATGAGGACGGTCGCGTCTCGACGTTTAGGGGCACTGTTGCAATAGAGGAGGTAAGTTCGTGAGGTCATTGTCCGAGATCTATAATGACTATTTCTCTTCTACCTCTGTGTTCAGCTATAGGGAAGACGAAAGGATCTTTCGCACTCGGTTCAAGAGGGCGTGGTTTGTGATTTTTCTTATCCTTGTTGCCACCACCCCACTGTATGCTAATGAATACCATTACTTTATTATGAACCTGATCCTGGTTAATCTCATTGGTGCCATCGGGCTCCAACTCCTGATCGGATTTACCGGCCTCCTCTCCCTCGGTCATGCCGCTTTTATGGGAGTTGGTGCCTATACTTCAGCCCTTTTGATAACAAAGTTCGGATGTCCCTTTGCTCTCTCCATACTCTTTGCCGGGCTCATGGCTGCCCTGTTTGGAATCATTGTCGGGATTCCTTCCCTTCGCATCAAGGGTTTCTATCTTATGGTGGCCACCGTGGCCTTTCAGTTTGTGATCGAATACATCATCATACACTGGGATAATGTCACTCGAGGGATAAGGGGGATTGAGCTTCCTACGCCACTGTTTTTTGGAATCTCCCTGGAGACTAACAGGGCCTTCTTCTTGTTCCTCTTTATCCTGATGGTTTTCTTGATGTGGGGAGCCAAGAACATTACTCGCTCGAAGATCGGCCGTGCCTTTATCGCCGTTCGCGACAACGATGTCTCCGCGGAAATCATCGGAATACCGATCTTCCGCTACAAGCTCCTATCCTTTGCCATCAGTTCCTTTTATGCAGGCATAGCAGGAGCTCTCTATGCTGGACTGCTCAGAACGGCGATTCCCGAAGACTATATCTTCCTTAATTCCATCATATTTCTGGCAATGGTTCTGGTTGGAGGTCTTGGGATACTGGTGGGTACGGTCTTCGGGGTCATTTTCATTACCCTTATACCCATTCTGCTGGACCTCATCGTCAGCTATCTGGCCATAGTGTACGATCCCAACATCACTATACTGCTTGGGCCCATGAAGGAATTCGTCTTCGGTGGGCTCATCATCCTGTTCATTCTCTTCGAGCCAGAGGGGCTTGTGGGGGTATGGATCAGGATACGGGATTATTTCAAGATCTGGCCTCTTCCCTATGTCTCGGAGTAGGCCTCGAACGATGACAGTTCTTCAGGATGTACATCCGCGGAAGGGGGACCAAATCCGAAAATCAACTTCAAGAGCTTTTCAAGTTCCGGTTTGTCCGGGTTAAGGAGGTGAAAGATTATGGGACTTTATGACTACACTGTCTATGATTTTATCTGCCGTAATGCTCAGCTCTATCCTGATCGTGATTCTGTTGTCTTCAACGATGTCCGGCTGACAAGCAAGCAATTTAAAGAGAGGTGCGATAAGCTGGCCGCAGGTCTTCTCAGATCGGGCATTGAGAAGGGGGATAGACTCGGAGTTGTTGCCCACAACTGCGATGAATTCATGATCCTCTATGGGGCGGCTGCAAAGATGGGTGCCATCGTGCTCCCTGTCAATTGGCGGTTTCAGCAGGATGAAGTGGAATATGTTTTAAATGACTGCACCCCGCGGTTGGTCTTTGCCGGCCCGGATTACCGCAAGAGTGTGGCAGAGGCTGCCAGTAAAGTTAAGTCGATCGAAAGATGCTATACCATAGGCGGGGGAGAGGTGCCTGAAGGATTCCGCCCCTTTGAGGAGCTCTATTCCGAGGAGGGTGCTGAGGAGGAAATCGACATCCCCGCGAACTCGGGGTATGTTATCATTCATACCGCTGCCGTAGAGGGACGCCCACGAGGTGCCCTTTTGAGCCAGGCTAATATTGTTTTTGTGAACTTGGCGATGATGTTCGATAATAATCTTGGACCTGATGACTGCCACATGTGCATCCTCCCCCTCTTTCACATTGCAGGGCTGGCAATGGCCATGGCCGTGATGCACGCCGCTGGGAAAAACGTTATTATCGAACGGTTTGATCCGGAACTGACTCTTCAATTAATTGAGAAGGAAAAAGGCACGACCTTTTTCAACTTCGCTCCGATCCTGAAGATGCTCATGGACAAATACGAGGAGGGCTCTTATGATATATCGAGTATCCGAAACGTTTCAGGGCTTGACCACCCGGAAAATATTCAGCGTTTCTTAAAGCTTGTGCCGAATGCTCGTTACAGGATCGGATTTGGACAGAGCGAGGTCATGGGGGTAAGCGGGTGTCCCGTACAGGAAAAACCGGGCAGCGCCGGAAAGCCCTCTCCTTTCGTAAGAGTAGCGCTCTTTGACGATTATGACAATGAGGTTCCCGTGGGAACCCCTGGTGAGATCTGCGTCCGTTCTCCAGCGGTCTTTCTCGGATACTGGGGCCGGGACGAAGATAACGCCTATACATTCCGAAACGGGTGGCACCACACTGGAGATATCGGTCGATTTGACGAGGAGGGATACCTCTGGTATGTGAAGAGAAAGGCGGAGAAGGAGTTGATCAAGCCGGGCGGGGAGAACGTATATCCGGCCGAAGTGGAAAAGACAATCCTCGAGCACGAAAAGGTTACTGAAGTCAGCGTCATCGGTGTTCCGGATGAGAAATGGGGTGAGGCAATCAAGGCCGTATGCGTCTTGAAACCGGGGGAATCTCTGGACCCGCAGGAACTGGCCGAATTTGTGGCCTCCAGAATTGCACGGTATAAGAAACCGCAATATGTGGACTTCGTGGATGCCCTTCCAAAAACCGAGGACGGAGAGATTGATCGGGATCAGGTGAAGAAGGAGCATGGTGGAAAATATTGATGGGGAGCCCGGGGTGAGGAGTGAACGTAGCGATCGATCTGATTATCATTGTTGCATATTTTTCCCTCATGCTCTTTGTTGGCTGGCGCAGCCGGCTTCAATCGGCTGAGTGTTACTGGGTAGCAGAACGAAGATATCATACGGCACGGATAACCGTCTCCCTGGTGGCCACCATATTCGGAGCATCCTCTACAATGGGGATCATTGGGCTGGGCTATTCTCGTGGTTTGACCGGTGCATGGTGGTCATTGATTGGAGGGATTGCCCTGATCCCATTCGCCTTCCTCTTGGCATCGCGGGTTCGCACCCTTGATGTCTATACCCTCCCTGACATCTTAAGAAACGCCTACGGCGAAAGGGTAGCTGTGCCTGCCGGGCTCATGATTTCTGTGGCCTGGTGCGGAGTCATTTCGGCTCAGTTGATTGCAGGGGCGCGGCTCCTGGCTTCTCTCTTCCCCATTGATTTCCAATTGTCGTTGGTGATAGTGGCCGTGATCTTTACCCTCTATACCTTTTGGGGCGGCCAGGTTTCCGTCATCAGGACCGACTTCTGGCAGTTCATGCTCTTTATGGGTGGTCTTTTTGTCTCGCTGGCATTCCTGATATCATCCCCGGGACCCATCGCCGGTCTCTGGAAACACATTCCGCCCGAGCACTTCCGCTTTCCCATCTCCACCGCATTTGGCTGGTATGAGGTGTTGGTTTTTTATCCTCTTATTGTGGGCCTTCCCTATCTGGTTGGCCCGGATATCTACTCGCGGGTCCTATGCGCAAAGGACAATCGGGTAGCCAGCAGATCTGCTCTACAGGCCGCATTGATTGTCATACCCCTGTCTTTCCTGCTCGCCTTTTTTGGACTCTTGGCCCGGGCCAGATTCCCCGAAATTCCCCCTGAGACTGCACTGCCAAAGACCTTAGACCTACTCATACCCATAGGTCTCAAGGGCCTGATTGTGGCGGGCTTTCTGGGAGCGATCATGTCATCCGCCGATACCTGCCTTATCTCTGCCTCTACCATCATGACCCTTAATGTCATCCGCCCTATTTATGGGACGTCAAAAGAAAAGTACCTTACGATAACCAAGGTGGCAGTGCTGGCCCTGGGTTTTGCCGCCTGGGTTATCGCCAGCCAGGAGCAGGGGATCATTTCATCGCTGCTCCTCGGGTACACGGTCTTTGTGGGCGGCGTAGTATTTCCCACTCTGGGCACATTCTTTCGGAAAAGGATCAAGATTACATCCTGGGGGGCACTATGGGCAATCGTTGTTGGTGGTGGTTCGGCCATATTGGCAAAGATAGATGGGGGCGCGCTCCTGAAGACAATACTTACACACCCCGGTCAGCAATTCTTGGAGATGGTGCTCGGTACTCACTATCTGAGTATATTGCCTATTATTCTATCTATCTTGGTAATGGTTGGCATGAGCCGAATCACGCGGTCATTTTGACTTGACGCCCAAGACTCTTTACTCCTATACTCCCTAACCAGGGGGATTCTATCCGCTTGAGGACTTATTAGTTGAATTATTGAACATGGGCTTGGTTAGACAATGCGTAAAGTGACTCCTCTGATCGCACTGGCAGTGGGCGTCACTGTAGCCACGATTGCCTACATCTACGCTGGCAGCGATAGCAAGCAGCCCACCTTTCGCCTCGCACGGGTGGAGCGTGGGCCAATTGTGAGCGCGGTATCTTCGACCGGTACGCTCAACGCGGTGATCACGGTACAGGTAGGCTCCCAGGTCTCCGGCCAGATCAAGGAGCTCTCAGCCGACTTCAACTCAGAGGTAGGCGAGGGCCAGGTTATCGCCCGGATCGACCCCCAGAACTTCGAGGCCCGAGTGTGCCAGGCGGATGCTGAGCTTGCCGTAGCCCGTGCCAACGTGGCTATACAGCGCGCTGCCGTAGAACGCGCACGGGCCGAGCTGGAGAATGCGCGGTCGGCACTTGCCGCTGCAAGGGCACAAACCGAAAAGGCGGGCGTGAGTGTGGCAAATGCGAAGCGTGACCTCGATCGTAAGCGGGCTCTTTACAAAAAGGCCGCGATCTCGGAAAGCCATATCGATGAGGCACTGGCCACCTATGACCAGGCCCAGTTCAACTCTGCCGAGGCACAGCAGCAAGCCCAGGCCTCCTTGGTCGGCTCGCGCAAGGCCCAGCTCAAGATGGCCGAGGCCCAGGTTGAACACGCACTCGCCCAGGTGAAGCAGCGAGAGGCTGCCCTGCATAACAGCAAGGTCGATCTGGAGCATACGGTGATCCGCTCTCCACTGGACGGCGTGGTCATCAAGCGAAGTGTTGACATTGGTCAGACCGTGGCGGCGAGTCTTCAGGCCCCGACACTGTTCACGATCGCCCAAGATCTGCGGAGGATGCAGGTAGACACGAATGTGGACGAGGCTGACATCGGGCGCATCCAGGTAGGCCAGCGGGTGACCTTCACCGTCGATGCCTTTCCAGGGCTCGAATTCAGCGGCCGGGTAGAGCAGATCCGCAAGGCGCCGCAGACGATACAGAACGTCGTGACATACACCGTTGTCGTTTCAGCGGAGAACCAGGACCAACGCCTTCTGCCGGGCATGACCGCCAATGTGCAGATCGTGATCGAGGAACGCCCGGACGTAGTCAAGGTGCCCAATGCAGCACTCCGGTTCCGGCCGCCAAGCGCTGGGACAGGACCGGTGACAGCAGGCCCAGTCGGCGTGGAGCGTGGCGGGCCGACGCCCAATGAACGTATTCAGCAGGCGGCTCGGATTAAGGGGCTCTTTGAAGCGCTCGGGCTTAGAGATGATCAACGGGATCAGGTTCGCGCTCTCTTGGCCGAGCAGCGCGAGCGGATCCAGGCGCTGGTGCGGCAAGGGGCCACACCTGAGGACATGCGCGCCGAAAAGCAGCGCATGCGTGAACAGAGCCGGAGCGCCATCCTATCAATCCTCACACCGGAGCAGCGGGAAAAGTACCGCCGGATGGCGGCGGCGCTGGAGGCTAACCCGGTGAGGCGAGGGCACGTCTGGGTGATTGGCGAGGACCGGAAGACCAAATCGGTGGAGAACATGGCCGGCATCAGCGACGGCAGCTTCACCGAGATCGTCCGCGGCGATCTCGAGGCTGGGCAGCAGGTTATTGTGGGAATGAGTCAGGCCCAGGGCCGGTCTTCCGGTAGCAGTTGGCGGCGTTTCAGGTTGTAGGATGACCGGCTTCCTCCTTGAAATAGAGAACCTCGCAAAGGACTACCGCATGGGCTCTCAGGTGGTGCACGCGCTCCGCGGTGTGTCCGTTGAAATCGAGCGCGGGGAGTTTGTGGCGGTGGTGGGGCCGTCGGGTTCCGGCAAGTCCACCTTGATGAACCTGGTGGGCTGTCTCGACACGCCCACCTCCGGCCACTACATCCTCGATGGCGACGATGTTTCGTCCCTCACGCGCGATTATCTCGCGCACACACGGAACCAAAAGATCGGGTTTGTCTTCCAGGCCTTCAACCTTCTACCGCGGGCAACGGCACTCGAGAACGTGGAGCTCTCACTGAGGTATGGACGTACCCCGCGCCATGACCGCCGGGCCAAGGCGGAAGCCGTACTGGCGGCCGTTGGGCTCGTGGACCGTGCCCATCATCGGCCGTCACAGCCCCGCCCTCATTCTGGCAGACGAGCCCACCGGGGCACTCGACACACGCACCGGCGTTGAGATCATGTCATTGTTTCGGCGGCTTAACCTCGATGGTATCACGATCGTGCTGGTAACCCACGAGCTGGAGATTGCCCGCTTCGCCCGGCGCATCCTCCGGTTCCGAGATGGACGGCTTATCGGTGACGAGATGGTGGAAAGGCCAACCGACGTAGGAAAGTTGCTCGCTGAGATGCCAGTTGAAGAGGACAGGACCTCATGATCGGCCTCGATTCAGCTTTTGATGCCCTCCGTTCTCTCCGCGTGAACGTGCTACGCAGCGTGCTGACCACCCTCGGCATCATCATTGGCGTGGCCGCGGTTATCATCATGGTATCGGTCGGCGCCGGGGCCGAGGCTCGGGTGGCTGAGCTCATACGCAGCCTGGGCTCCAACCTCATCATCGTGTTGCCCGGGACCAGCACGGCGGGCGGTGTGCGCCTCGGAAGGGGCACGCGCCCGACTATCTCGGAAGATGACGCTGGCGCTATCCAGCGCGAGATTCCAAGCGTGCAGGCCGTCGCAGCCTCTGTCCGGGGCAGCGGCCAGGTGGTGTTCGGCAACCTGAACTGGTCCACCCTCATTGAGGGTGTTACGCCGGAATACCTCGAGGTGCGCGAGTGGGAGATCGCCACCGGGCGCACCTTCACGCCTGAAGAGGTGAGAGGTGCGGGAAAGGTCGTGCTTCTTGGCGAGACAGTAGTTGAGAGCCTGTTTCCCGGAGAGGACCCGCTGGGGCAGATCATCCGCATAAAGCGGGTACCATTCAGGGTGATCGGCATGCTCAAGGGCAACGGACAGACGCCTGGCGGCCGTGACCAGGACGACGTCATCTTCATTCCCTTGTCCACTGCCAAGAAGCGGGTGCTGGGTGGCCGCAGGATAAGCGGCAAGCTGGTGGATAGCATCTTTGTGAAGGCGCGAACGTCGGAACTGGTCTCTGAGGTCGAAGAGCAGGTGCGCTCTCTGCTGCGGCAGCGCCACCGACTCCGTCCCGGTCAGGACGATGATTTCTTTATACGGAACCTGTCACAGATCCTCGAGACACGAGCTGAGTCGTCGCGGGCCATGGCCCTGCTGCTCGCTGCGGTGGCATCGGTGTCGCTCGTCGTGGGCGGCATCGGCATTATGAACATTATGCTGGTATCGGTTACAGAGCGTACCCGCGAGATCGGCCTCCGAATGGCCGTCGGTGCTAAGAGCGGCGACATTCTGGCCCAGTTCCTTATCGAGGCAGTAACATTGTCACTGATCGGCGGTCTCATCGGCATCGTGCTGGGGGTAGGAGGATCGGTGGCTATCGCCATAGCCGGGGACTGGCCGATGGTTATCGAAATCGACGCGGTAATCCTCGCCTTCAGTTTCTCTGCGGCGGTGGGTGTGTTTTTTGGCTTCTACCCGGCGCGTAAGGCGGCGCGCCTCGACCCCATCGAGGCCCTGCGCTACGAGTAGGCCGTCTGAAAGCGGGCTCCCATAAGGCGATGAGACTTTTTCATAGTCCGCTATAAATGCCTATTTTGCGGGGCATCTTTTCTCAAGCAGGCCCATTGTAGATTTAGCATGGATTTCTTCGGTATTTCGTTAACGGCTAGGGCTTGCGGCGAGCTCAGCCGAGCGGTGACGAAGCCAGTATCGGTTACGGTAAGGGCGACGTGAAACTAAGACGATAGACGTCACCGTAGAACGAAACGGGCCCTGTTAAATTCCCGCTTTGCGGGACCCCCTCTGGGGGATTTAACAGGGCGGGCATCCCCGACGGTATAGTCGGGACAGGCTCCACCGTAACCCATAAACGTTACCATAGTTGGGGAGTATTACCGTTGCCAGCGGACCTGGATCACCGAATCCCAAACTCCTTGACAATTCAGCGAGATAAGGCTATTCTGAATTGTATGGAAACGATGAAACGATCCCAAAGCCCCCGTATCTCACAGTGAGTGCGGGGTTTTATTTTACAGGAGATTAAGATCTGAAGGAGGCCGGGTAACCCCAAGAAGGAGCTTAACTGTATGGAAGAGAGTAAAGACGCTTACAAGAGGGAATACAGAAATGTTACTATTAGAACCATCGACGGCTCTACTTTATTAGGAAAGGTAAATATGGGTATCAAAGAGAGAGTCTCTGACCTTTTTACCAAGACAGAAAGCCCGTTTATTGTCCTATTCGATGTAAGACACAGAGACATTTCAGGAAAGGTGCTCTTTATCAACAAGAACAATATTGTGTGGGTTGAACCAGAAGATTAGTGAAAGGCACGCAGGCCGCTTCTCAGCATGAGAGCGGGGTCTTTATACATAATGCAACTAACCGGAGGGACCAGTAAAAGGATAGTCTATGGCTGACGACTTTATTGAGAAGAGATCTGAATCCAGGAGTATCATAGATCGATATTATAGCGTAGAATTCTCAATACGTGACAGCGCATACGTTTACCAATTTAAAATCTGGGATATATCACCGAAAGGAATATGTGTATTGGTAAAGGAAGATTCTGATTTATTGAATTACCTAAAAGTTGGTGACATATTCAATCTAAAATACTACACCACTGACTCATCAAGACCTACAGAATACCTAAAGACAGAGATCAGGCATATCACCAAAGATGATACAGGGCGATTTAAAGAGCTCTATTTGGTGGGACTATCGATCTTAGAAAAGCAAGATTCTAATCGGTAAACCCTGTTAGATTTTACGCGGGCCATTCTAACAGGGCAAAGATCCCCATTTTGCCGAGACCTGAACCCCGGTGTGACAGATTCGACCCGTTGACTGAGCTACGGATAATGTTTAAGAACAAAACACCTGCAGGGAGGTAACCATGCCCTCATATAATGAGTGGAGGTAACATGGGCAGTGAATCTCTAAAAGATTGCTTTCTGGATAGCTCCTTAGCCCATGGAGAAAACAGGGCGATAAGCTTCCTCCGGGACGGTATGATAGAGACAGAGATATCTTATGGAGCATTGAATCGAGACGCCGTTCGGATGGCCAATACCTTCCTCGATAGGGGGGTCACCAAAGGAGACAGGGTAGTCCTCTACCTCCCAAAATCCCTCGCTTTCATCGTTGCTCATCTTGCGCTGCAAAAGATAGGAGCCATTGGGGTCCCCCTGAATCCGGGGTTTAAACAGTCGGAAATGG
The DNA here is from genome assembly GCA_013375385.1 of Desulfobacterales bacterium. Lineage (GTDB taxonomy): Bacteria > Desulfobacterota > DSM-4660 > Desulfatiglandales > B25-G16 > JABXJZ01. The sequence continues at coordinate 1,754 of JABXJY010000040.1, read as the reverse complement.
AATATCTGCTCAAAGATACCGAAGCCAGATTAGTGTTATCAGGAGTCGAACAGGAGGAAATAATAAAGGAAATAGACCCCCGACTGCCTACGATTGTGATCCATACCGAAAGACCGTACCAGGATCTCGATTTTTTTCGCTCCGCCTCAGATGTCATAACCGAGGTAGAAGAAATCGGTCCAGAGGATCCGGGACTCATCATCTACACCTCGGGAACCACAGGAAAGCCAAAGGGGGCTATTCTCACCCAGAGGAATCTTGTCCATGATGCAAGAAATATAATAAAAATATGGGAGATAACCGAATCTGACGTGCTGTGTCATGCACTGCCCCTTTTTCATGTCCATGGACTGTGCTTTGCCCTTCATACTGCCTTGATGGCAGGATCCCACGTGATCATGCTTGATAGCTTTTCACCAGAAGCAGTTATAGGGGTACTGTCACAAAAAGAGGGGGGATATGTCTGCACGCTCCTGATGGCTGTCCCCTCCATGTATGGGAAGATGATGGAGTATGTGGGGGAGGGGAAACTGGACTTTGAGCATATGCGGTTGTGGACATCCGGTTCGGCACCACTCCTGGTCAAGGATTTTGAGAGGATAAAGAGGATATTTGGCAAGGAACCTGTGGAGCGCGAAGGCATGTCAGAGACCGGGATGAATTTTTCTAATCCGGTAAGGGGTGTGAGAAAGCCCGGCTCCATCGGGGTACCCCTGCCAGATCTTGAGGTGAGGATAGTAGACCCTGAGACATTCGTGGATGTGGCTCCAGGTCAAACGGGCGAGATCTGGCTTAAGGGCCCCGCCGTTACCCCAGGTTACTGGCGAAAGCCTGAAGAGACAGCCAAGGCATTTGAAAAGGGGTGGTTCAGGACCGGTGATCTGGGAAGGGTGGATGAGGACGAATACTACTATCTGACAGATCGCATCAAGCATATTATCATCTCAGGGGGTGAGAATATCTCCCCAAAGGAGGTGGAGACGGTCATAAACCAGCTTGAGGGTGTGGCTGAATCCTCTGTGGTAGGTATTCCGGATGACAAATGGGGAGAAAAGGTGGGTGCAGCTGTTGTCACAAAACCCGGCGCCAGGGTCAATGCTCAGGAGATTCAAGGGTTCTGTAGGAAACATCTCCACAACTGGAAATGTCCCAAGGAGATCGTCTTTCTGAAAGAGTTACCCAAAAATAGAATGGGAAAGGTACTGAAGGAAGAGGTTAAGAAGTCTTTCAAGAACTGAAAAACGCAATTGAATTGCATAGGAATTCCCTTTTGGGACGCAGATTAATCCGCTCTCTGTTTACCCTGTAACCAGTTATGAAAAAACAGGTATGAACTATCAGCTGAGGGTTGTTTGAGGATACCATGAAGGTTGTTTGCCCTACGTGCAATACCAGATATGACATTCCAGGTGATAAGATCGTCCAAGGAAGAACCCTTGCGGTGACGTGCAAAAACTGCGGTGGTCAAATTGTAACGGAAACGGAAGAATTTCAATTTATGACGGAAAAAGATGGATTCAAGGGCTACGCAGGGTTCAGGAAAAGATTTTCTGCAGCTATTATTGATGGATCTATCTTGATGGTCGCCGGGTTCATCATTGGGGGTTTCGCTGGCTTTTTATATGGTTATAGCACAGGAACACGGGAAGGTTCGGGCGCCTTGGGTAATATTGTCGGAATTATTCTGGGTTGGCTGTACTTCGCCCTCATGGAGAGTTCATCGAAACAGGGTACACTGGGTAAGATGGCTCTCG
>JABXJY010000260.1 GCA_013375385.1 Desulfobacterales bacterium | reverse complement strand
GCCCTCGACATCGGTTAAAAGGATGAGCTTTTTAGCCTTGAGAGATGCGGCAATATGACCTGCTACAAGATCTGCATTTATGTTGTATGTCTCATTATCTTTGCCAACCCCAACAGGTGCAATGACAGGAATAAACTGGTTACCTATGAGGCTCTTTATAATCCGGCTGTTAACTGAGACAACCTCACCAACCATACCAAGATCTATTATTTCCGGAGGGTTGTCAGGTTTAGCCCCCGTCTCGTCACGATTGGAGATGAACTGAAGCTTTCTGGCAGTTATAAGGCGGCCATCTTTACCCGAGAGGCCAACTGCCTGGCCACCATGTTGATTTATGGTTGCTACAATCTCTTTATTTACCTTACCCGCGAGAACCATTTCAACTACATCCATAGTCTTCTCATCAGTAACCCTGTGGCCACCTACAAAACTCGATTCTATGGACATCTTACTCAAGAACTCTCCTATCTGAGGGCCTCCTCCATGGACTACCACCGGGTTGAGGCCGACGTATTTCATGAGGACGATATCTAGGGCAAAACCCTTCTTTAGCCTGGAATCAATCATGGCATGACCACCGTATTTGATGACCATCGTCTGTCTATTGAATTTCCTTATATAAGGCAGGGCCTCAATCAGGATCCTTGCCCTGTCTATCCCGGTGTTCATCTGAATCGCACCCCATTCCTAAAGAATATATCTGCTGAGATTTACGTCTTCGAGTATCTCGCTCAACTTTTCTCTCACATAATCCCTATCAATGGTTATCTCTTTTTCACCTGTGTCCGATGCATTGAAAGAGATGTCATCTAAAAGCGCCTCCATTACCGTGTGCAACCGGCGTGCGCCTATGTTCTCCATGGTCTCATTGACCTCATAGGCCATTCTTGCGATCTCGGCTATGGCATGCTCGGTAAAGTTCAACCGTATTGCTTCTGTCGATAGGAGCGCCTTGTATTGAAGTATCAAGGCGTTTTGCGGCTCTGTCAGGATTCTCACGAAGTCCTCCTGGGTCAGGGGGTCGAGCTCTACCCTTATAGGAAAACGACCCTGTAGTTCAGGCAAAAGGTCAGAAGGTTTGCTCCCGTGGAAGGCGCCTGATGCAATGAATAAGATATGATCGGTCTTTACCATACCGTATTTCGTAAGGACTGTTGATCCTTCCACAATGGGAAGAAGATCCCTTTGTACTCCTTCCCTTGATACATCGGGGCCAGACGTTGACTCTCTTCCCACTACCTTGTCAAGTTCATCCAAGAAGATTATTCCGTTTTGCTCTGTTCCGCGAATCGCCTTTTCAACAACCTTATCAAAATCGATCAGCCTTTGTGATTCCTGCTCTGTTAGTATCTCGCTTGCCTCCTTTACTTTAACCCTCCTTTTCTTGGTCTTGGAAGGGAGGATTTGCCCGAAGATCTCCTTCACGTTTATGTCCATTTCTTCTAATCCGGCACTGGAGAAAATCTCTATAAGGGGAAAGGCCTTATCGGTTACCTCCAACTCCACATACCTTTCATCGAGTTTCCCTTTCCGTAAAAGACGCCTCAGTTTCTCCCTGGTGGAGTCAGGATCAGTAGGTTCGATCTTGACTACCTCAAGCATCCCTTCCCTTTTTTCCTCGGTATTTCTCTCGATCCCCTTTGTTGGTTTAGGAAGGAGGATGTCGAGCAGTTTATCCTCTGCTGACTCCATTGCCTTGCTCTCAACTTTCTCCTGTTCCTCTTGCTTGGCCATATTCACAGCCAGTTCAGTCAAATCCCTGATCATACTCTCTACATCTCTGCCCACATAGCCAACCTCGGTAAATTTCGAGGCCTCTATCTTCAAAAAGGGTGAGTTGGCTAACCGGGCGAGGCGTCTCGCTATCTCGGTTTTTCCAACGCCTGTAGGCCCTATCATGATGATATTTTTGGGGGCTATTTCGTCTCTCAACTCTTTAGGGACTTGTTGCCTGCGCCACCTATTCCTGAGGGCTATTGCCACAGAGCGTTTTGCCTTGTTCTGGCCAACTATATATTTGTCCAGCTCTGAGACAATCTCCCTTGGTGTCAAGACCTTCATCGCTGTTTCTACCATATCCTTCTCTTGCATTAGATCTCCATTGAAGTGCCTAAAGCACTTAAAGTTTAAAGTGATCTAAAGTACCTAAGCAGCTAAAAGAACAAAATAAACGCTAAGAAGCCAGTGGTCATTTGTCATTAGTCATTTGCGGCAGACAAAAAACAAAGCACAAAGGACAACCAACAATGGACACTACCTTTTTTCCGGATTGGGCAAGGACTTCACCTCAAACTCTTCATTGGTATAGAGGCAGATAGAGGCTGCAATTTTCATTGATTCCATGGCTATGGATTTGGCATCTAGAGTGGAGTGAGCCATGAGTGCCCTTGCAGCAGCTAAGGCATAGGGGCCCCCAGAGCCAATAGCAGCCACCTCTTCATCCGGTTCAATCACGTCTCCATTACCTGATAGTATGAGGGTATGTTCACTGTCCATGGCAAGGAGCAGGGCCTCTAGTCTCCGAAGGATTTTATCCGTTCTCCAATCCTTGCCTAACTCTACCGCAGCTCTGGGTAAGCTTCCATTGTATTTTTCCAGCTTTGCCTCCAGTCTTTCAAAAAGAGAAAAGGCATCTGCAGTTGCCCCGGCAAAACCCACCAAAACCTGATCGTTATACATAAACCTGACCTTTTTGGCCTTCTGTTTCACAATGGTATTTTCCAGGGTAACCTGGCCATCTGCTGCCATAACCCCCTGCCCCCCCTTCCTGACGGATAGAATAGTGGTTGCCCTGATCTTTTCATTTGAGCTATCCTTTTTCTTAACCGCTAATACCAATATACCCTCCCCGAAAATTAGCTTCTCGGATGAGATTTATCATAGACTTCCATGAGCTTATCTATGCTCACGTGGGTGTATTTCTGGGTAGTTGAAAGACTCACATGACCCAATAGCTCCTGGATTGACCTTAAATCTGCTCCCCCATCGAGGAGATGAGTCGCAAAGGTATGGCGTATGGAATGGGGGCTGATTTCCATCATTATCCCGCATTCTTTTGAGTACCTCTTGACCAGTCTATCCACGCTCCTGGCAGAAAGCCTCCCTCCCCTGTAATTAAGAAGAAGAGGTCCATGGCTCTTGCTATATCCGGCCTTTTTTCTTCTCTTTTCTGTATGTTCAAGGTATTCTCTTATAGCAGCAACAGCCTTCCTTCCAACGGGGATAAGTCTCTCCTTGCCACCTTTACCCAAGACCCTTACAAGACGAGAGTCGAGGTCCAATTTCTCTACGTCTAAGGCGACAAGTTCGCTTACCCTGAGACCGGATGAATAAAGTAGCTCCAAAATGGCGAGATCCCTGAGTCCCAACTCTTTCTCCTTGTCAGGTTGCTCCAGCAAGGCAAACATATCGTCTATAGGGAGGTATGTAGGGATATACCTTTCCTGTTTGGGAGTTGTTATCTCTGAGGCCGGATTCAAAGGGGCAAGCCCT
>JABXJY010000039.1 GCA_013375385.1 Desulfobacterales bacterium | reverse complement strand
CTTGTGCTTGCCTCTATCTCACCGAGGCGAAAGGCTCTCCTTGAACAGATCGGCATACCGTTTGAGGCAGTTGGAAGCATGGTTGATGAAACGCTCTCTAAAGGTATGCGACCGTCAGATATTGCCTGTCAGATGGCAATACGTAAGGCTGAATCAGTACCGCATGTCCACAAAAATCGCTGGATACTTGGTGCCGATACCATAGTTGTGATGAACAGGAGGGTATTTGCTAAGCCAAAAGATTCTCGCGATTGCCGTGACATGCTTTTACGTTTGAGGGGAAAAAATCACAGGGTAATTACCGGATTCTGTATTCTTGATCCGGGAGGTAAATCAGTACATCTCGAGTCAGTTGCAACAAAGGTAAGAGTAAAGGAGATAAGTGAAATTGAAATCGAGGCCTACATTAAGACAGGTGAACCTTTTGGCAAGGCAGGTGGCTATGCCATCCAAGGGATTGGCTCTTTCATGATTGAACATATCGATGGCTCTTACACCAATGTGGTTGGATTACCTGTTTGTGAGGTTGTGGGCGCCCTTGTTACATGCGGCGCTCTCAGAGGTTTCCCCTTAGTGGAATAGCGCATGAGTAAGCAGTTGGCAGTACGCAGTCTGTATTGAAGCTCTTCTGACGCATACTGCTCACTGCCGAGTGCTTACTGTTTGCTAAAAATCACCTCTCTGTCTCACAATCTCAGAGAGGATAGTCCCTGCGGCGACAGATACGTTAAGGGAATTGAGATGGCCCAATGGTGGTATGCTAACCAGGTGATGACATCGATCTCTGACAAGCCTACTTAACCCTTGACCCTCGCTCCCCACTACCAGAACTAGATTCCTGTTCCAGTCAAACTCATAAATGTTTGTCTTGCTCTCCCCCGTAGCGCCTACAATCCAGAGACCTGCACCCGCCAACTGTTCAAGAGCTCTTGCTAGATTAACCACCCTGGCTACGGGGAGATAGGCTGATCCACCTGCTGATCTTTTGTGAACAATATCCGTTATGGAGGCTGATCTGTCCCTGGGCAGAAGAAGACCCTGGACTCCAAAGAATTCAGCGGTTCTGATCAGAGATCCAAGATTCCCCGCGTCAGTAATGTGATCCGCAACAAGGAGAAGTGCTTTTTTCTCACTGGCAAGGGCAGTTCTTGTCAAATCCTCTAAATGGAAGTAACTGTAATTGCTTACAATAGCTAGTACACCCTGGTGGGAAAAGCCGGGCGAGATTTTATCCAAGTATATCTTGTCTTTGTATCTTATTGGTATTCCCCTCTCTCTGGCCATATCCAGTATTTCCCTCACCCGCCCAATCTTCCTCCCTCTTGCGACTAAGAGTTCAACTATACCTTTACCTTCCCTGAGGTTTTCCTTAACTGCGTTTATGCCAGATATAGCCTGTGGCAAGCCTTTTACCTTAACGGTTACAGATAATCTTTATAAATGGAATATCTCTTGAACTACTGGAAAACGTCTCTTTCTGTGGGCCCTCTGGGCAGTAATAATTGCCTCTATTTCTCTTGCTGCCTGATTCAGATCATCATTGATGACAATGAAATCGTAATCTCTGCATCTCTGGATTTCCTCTACCGCCTTTCTCATCCGTAGATCTATGTCTCTTTTCTCATCTGTTGATCTTCCTTTCAGTCTCTCCTTAAGAATCTCCATTGATGGAGGGAGAATGAATATTGATAGAGATTCAGGGAATCGCCTTTTTATCGCCTCAGCCCCCTGGATATCAAGATCCATCAAAACGTCTTTACCTGAGGATAGTTCCCTGTTTATACTTGAGATGGAAGTGCCATAGAGCTGATCATAGACAACGGCCCACTCTATAAATTCATGGGCCTCAATCATTTCTTGAAACCCTGCTCGATCAACAAAATAGTAGTGATACCCATTGACCTCCCCTTCTCTCGGCATTCGAGTGGTGTGAGAAATAGAATAACCAACCCCCCTCATGCTTTTCCTTATGCTATCTATTATTGTTGTTTTCCCGGTACCTGAGGGAGCAGTGATAACAAAGATCTGTCCTTTCTCGTCCATGCTTTTTCTGCTAATCTTGAGATTTTCTCCGGATCATCCTTATGTCAAATCTTCCCCTCTTATTGTACCGTCTGGAGAAAACCTCTGGGCTATTGTCTCAGATTGAACACCAGACAGTATCACATGATTGCTATCGGTTATGATCACTGATCTTGTTCTTCTACCCTGTGTTGCATCAATGAGCCTTTTATCATCCCTTGCCTCTTCGCGAAGTCGTCTGACTGGTGCCGAAGATGGTGAGATAATGGCTATGACCCTTCTTGATACAAGAAAATTGCCAAAACCAATATTAAGTAAACTTGGATCCATAACGCTTTTCTCCTATATTTAATTGGGTAAGCTAAACTCCCTATAGTTCAAGGTAAACCCCCATCATACCTTGTAACTTTAAGCACTTTAGTCACTTATAGCTTTAAGTACTTTTCCTCTACTCTAATGCCTATTCCACATTTTGAATCTGCTCCCTCAACCTCTCCAATTCAGCCTTGATCTCAACTACAAGCTGTGAAACAAAGGAATCTGCAGCCTTAGCTGCCATTGTATTAACCTCTCTATTTATCTCCTGCACTAAGAAATCCAGCCTGCGCCCAATTACATCGTCCTGATTCATGTAACCTCTGAACTGATCCAAGTGACTTTCCACCCGAATCAGCTCTTCGGTGATATCAGACCTGTCCGCAATAAAAGCTACTTCTTGCATCAACCGATCTTCAACTATATCAGCGGCTTCTATCAGTTTTTTAATCCTTTGTCTAAGTTTATCTCTGTATTCCTCAACTGTTATTTTGGCCCTATTTCTGATCTCCTCGATACGTCCTTTAATCCTGTTTAATCGCAGTGAAAAGTCTCTTTCTAGGGCCTTGCCCTCATCCACTCTCATCGTTTCCAATGACAGTAAGGCCTCTTCTATAACATCCTTTAGATCAGGCCATATCCTTTCAAGATCAACGCTTTCTTGTTTGACAATAATAGCATCTTTCAGCTGAGAGAAAAAGGACAGATCAATGGGCTGCTTACACCCAAGTTCCTCATTTAGTTCATTGAAAATGCTAGTATAGGCCTTTACTAATGGTCTGTTTAGCTCCAGCTTCAAGCCCTTATTCTCATTGTCTTTCATCTGGATGGATACCTCGATTCTCCCCCTTTTTATCCTGGAGGAAACTATGGACCTGATCCTGTCTTCACTTGGCTGCAGACCCTGAGGGAGCCTCAAGATAATATCTCTGTACCGATTATTTCCTGACCTTACTTCAACACTAAATTCCAGGGTCTCTTTTGAAGATTCGGCCCTACCATATCCGGTCATACTCTTAAGCATAACTATCCCTCTTTTGAATTGGGGAAGAACCTTCAGACTTCAGACAGATCTGTTTCTCCTCTTCTCAAATATTGCAAATAACCATTCCTTATCACATTAAAATAGCCAATGATTTTCTCATCGGCATAATCAGGATATGTCCATGGCAGAGGCTTAAAGGTCCCAGCGTGAAAGACAAGGGTGAGATCTGCGTATATCCCCTTTCTCAAATATATTCTATGGGAATAGTTCTTACCACTGGCAAGAATCAACCTCTCTAGGGATATATAGCCTGGATCAATGTTGATCTTCCTTCTTCTGTCAACAAGATGCCCATTCTCGATTGTATTGGTCACCAGCTTTATATCCACAATAGAATCCGGCATGATAAGGTTGGAAAAAGATATGAATCGCCTGCATAGAGGCCATCCCATCTCTTTCGCATAGTATCTTGTCCTGTCAAAAGCGAGTTTTTCACTTACCCAGTCAACTGGACCTAAAGATCCTTCCATCTGTTTGATAACCTTCTCTATCAGGTCTTCTTCTGAAGAAAAGAGGCTACTTATCAACTTTACCTTTTTTACTTCTTCAGGGGTGCTCACTGTTCGTTGCTAGTTACCCGTTACTAGTTTCTTCTTGGTTTTTCTGCTTACTGTTTACTTCCTGCTCGTTACTGCGAGATATGAGTGGCAATCAACTCTTTGAGATTATTGATGTTTACCGATGATGTTCCTACCTCTCCAACCACTATCCCTGCCGCCAGATTAGATAGATAGGCCGCAGATTTCATATCCAGCCCCGCAGCTATGCCGAGCGTAAGGGCAGCAATGACTGTGTCTCCAGCACCAGTCACATCATATACTTCTCGTGCCACTGACTTAATGTATGTTACCTTATCCTCCTCCTCAAAGAGGGTCATACCATCCTTACCTCTAGTGATCAATAAGGCCCTGCACCTTTTCTTATTTAACAGCTTTTTCCCAATTTTCATGAGGTCTTCTTCATTAACAATTTTCAGGCCTGCTATTTCGCCCGCCTGATTATGATTGGGTGTGATTATCGTTACATCTTTGTATAGTGGGAAATTCTTTACGTTTGGATCCACTGTTACAGGAAAATTACAATCTGAAATGACACCTCTCACTCCGTCCATAAGTTTGCGGGACACGACACCTTTACCATAATCAGAGACGAGGATACCTGAGAGATGCTTCTTTTTTTCATGAATGAGATTTACAATTCGATTCATAGTCTTTTGTTTCAAAGGGATCCTTTTCTCCCGGTCGTACCTGACAACCTGTTGGGCGTGGGCTATGATCCTTGTTTTAACGCTCGTAGGCCTATCATGTTCAATGGCAATCCCGCTAATATCAACATCTAATTCATGTAATTTTGAGATTATCTCTCTTCCTGGCGAGTCATCTCCTACAACTCCACACAACAGCACTTTTCCACCTAATGAAGCAAGGTTATTGACAACATTCGCAGCACCACCTAACATGGTAGTTTCTTCCTCAACCTCTACCACAGGTACGGGCGCCTCCGGGGATATTCTTGAGACCTTTCCCCAGATAAATTGATCTAACATGATATCGCCGATGACAAGTATCGTTGATTTTCCAAAATTCTCAATTCCCTTATTCAAGTATTCCCTATCAATATCTTTCATGCCCGCTTTTCACCATTCTTTAACCACAGGAAAATGGAACATAGGGGCTTCGCCCCAATGCATGCCCACTAAGTTAATATTCTACCTTAAAAATCTTTCAGGGCACTAAAATATACCACACACCGATTCTTGGATAAAGTGAAAAGGGGATAAAAAATAATACTCAAAAGTGCTAGAAGATAGGTTCCAATTTTTGATTGACTGCCTATCAACTCTCCCATATACTCACCAACAAATTGAACTGCCCAGAATACTGCCCAGTGCCGGAAAGTTCCCATGACACTATCAGTCTGCATTATATGTTTTAACGAAGAAAGGAACATTAAAAGGTGCCTTGAGAGCTCGACATGGGCAGACGAGATAGTAGTTGTTGATTCGATGAGTCAGGATGGAACAGTGGCAATTGCCAGAGAGTACACCGATAAGGTTTATCAAAGGAGGTGGTGTGGGTATACTAACCAAAAGAACTTTGCCCTTTCTAAGGTCACTGGTGATTGGGTACTAAGTATTGACGCGGATGAAAAGATAAGCCACGGTCTTCGGCATGAGATTAGGGAAGAGATTGAAAAAGGACACGCCAAAGACGGTTATACAATGCCACGACTTTCCTTCTATCAAGGAAGATGGATCAAGCACAGCGGATTTTATCCCGACAGGCAGCTTAGGCTTTTTAAGCGTAACAAAGGGTATTGGGTAGGAATGCGGGTCCATGAGAGGGTCCATGTGAACGGAGAAGTGGGCACCTTAAGGAACAATCTTTTGCACTACCCATATGATGGAACTATCTCGGGTCAGCTTCAAACTGTTGATAGATTCTCGACTCTCCTGGCACAAAATATATTCGAGGAGGGTAAGCGTTATAGTCCTTTACTTTTGCTCTTGAGGCCACCCTTTAAGTTTATAGAGGTTTACTTCTTTAGATTGGGTTTTTTAGATGGGCTCCCAGGATTTATTATTGCCCTCACCTCTGCCTATGCCCTTTTTGTCAGATACGTAAAACTTCGGGAGCTGGCGAATAGGGTTGGAAATCGGCACCTCTCTTCATAACAAAGAAGTATTGCTGCACAGTGAAAAAAATCGCACTGGCAATTGAGGATTTTAGCAGGTACAAGGGTGGAGCAGAGTCATATGCTATCTCTCTTGCATCCAGCCTGGTTAAGAAGGGATGGGAGATACATCTCTTCGGTCTAAGTTGGGATGGTGAACCGCATACCGCCTTCTTCCACAGGATAAAGATTCCAATATTCTTACCATCTTGCGCCAAGATGATTTTGTTTGCCTTGAAACATAAAGAGATGTTAAAGGGTCAAGACTTCGATGTAATTCTGGGTTTCGGGAACACTATATGGATGAACGTGTACCAAAGCCACGGCGGAGTCCATCGGTTCTCCACAGCCAGAAAGGTTTATGCAGAAAGGAATATGATTCTACGCCTGATAAAGCGTTTAATCATTACCATTTCATTGAAAGATAAGGTTAGACATTGGATAGAGTCCGCACCATTCAGGATCAACCCAAGACCGAAAATCATAGCAATCTCCCCGATGGTCAGAGAAGATATTGCATCATTCTACGGCATAAACAAAGAGGAAATAGACCTTATCTACAACGGCATAGATACTAAAAAGTATAATATCGGTCTACGAGAGCGCTTAAGGGGCTCAATACGGCAACAATTGGGGATAAAGGATAATGATATAGCCTATCTTTTCATGTCGTATGATCTGAAAAAAAAGGGGATAGTTCCTTTAATCGAGGCTGCGGCACAATTGAAGAAATTAGATGCCGGTAACTTCAAAGTGCTGGCCGTAGGAGAGCACCCCTACCCTTCACTATTGAGACGAATCGTGGAGTTAGGTCTCGATGATACAGTAGTGTTTACAGGCCCCACAAAGACCCCTGAAGAGTACTATGCAAATTGCGACGTGCTGGTTCTCCCTACATTCTATGATGCATGTTCGCTGGTAGTCATAGAGGCGATGTCATGCGGTCTTCCAGCGATTACCACCATCTATAACGGCGCTGCAGGAATCATAACACACGGTAAAGACGGGTATATCATCTCGCACCCTCCAGTGCCCGCCGAGCTCGCTGAGGCGATGAAGGGTTTTCTTTCGTCAGAGAAGCTTGAGAGGATGTCAAAAGAGGCCTCCCTCACGGGCCAACGGTACTCCCTTGAGAGGAATCACCTCGAGATGTTAAGGGTATTTAGTGAAGTAGCGGGAGTGGCTTCAAGAGCTGAGTGAAAGCATGGTTGGGAAAGGCTAGGCCAGGAACTTCTTGGTGTAGTACTTTTTGGATCGACCGAACTTGGCCCTCCAGTTCTTCTCCTTTTCCCTGTCCCATCGTCGACCGTCGAAACCCGGACCCTGTCTGGTCATACACCAGTTGTGGTGGATCACGCTCCTGCCACAGAGCCCGTATTTCCATTTTCCCTTCGCTGGATAGTCATCGGTGATCCACGGGGGCGAGATGACCCCCTCGATCCTCAAGAAGTACTCCAGATCCTCGGAGATCCCCACCGGGGAAAAATCCTCATCGAAAAAGCCGATCTGTCGCACCATGGCAGGTCGTAGCATGAAACACACCGCGGATCGCATCCTCTGGATAAAGAGGGGAAGGTCGCTGTCCTTCACCAACCTGCAGAATGACTCATGCCCGCCCCATTTCTCGTACACCCTTTTCACGCTCTCCAGGATGTTCTCCGAGGAGTAGGGCTTGTTGGGATTGATACGGTATCTCTTTGTATTGGAATGTGCCTCGATTAATTCCTCCATCACGGGCGAGCCGTTCTCCAGGGCGGCTACCCAGCCAATGCGCTCATCGCATTCCATGACCTCGACCATGGGCTGCAGCCAATCGGGCCCGAACAGGACATCATTATTTGTGATTACATAATAGTCGTAGCAAAGGGCCGAGCCGGGTACATTGCTTGGTGCGAAGCGCAGTATCTGGTTCCACGCGATCGCGACCCCCAAATTTTCTGGGTTCCTCACGTAATAGGTGGGAAACCTCCCCACTCGAGACTCCTCCTTGATAAGAGCGGCGATATCGTCCTTTGAGCCGTTATCGATGATAACCACGGATACATCGAGGTCCATTTTGTCCAAATCCGTGGAGCGATAGAGGCTCTGCACACAGGCTCTAGTCATCTCGATGTTATCCAGCACCGGCATTCCCACCAGGATCTTGATCATATTACCCTCTCGCGCCCAACGATAGCGGTTCCGGCTATGGAATATAGGGGAAGTAAGGGTGTATGTCAACACCAGTGAGCTTACTCGATTTCAATTGTTGACCCCTTATTTAAGCTTTACTATAATCCCCCCGTGAGATTAATTCATTTCCGTATCATCGCACTAGGTACCTGATAAAATGGAAAAGGCTCCAGAGTTTTGCATCCTGTGTGGGTGCAGAAACAGAGAACTCCTGTTGGAAAAGGACTCGTGGCAGGTCTATCGGTGTTCTTCTTGTCGTCTCGGGTTTTTAGATCCAAGGCCTTCGAAAGAGGATTTAGGAATGCTTTACAGCAAGCAGTATTGTGATGAACACTTTGTTGGAGGAGGAGATCCTGACTCGCCCGAGCTCAGAAAGCGACTTAGCCTTGAAACCCATCGTATACGGTTTTTCAGGGGAATAAAGAAAACAGGGAAGGTTTTAGATATCGGGTGTGGATATGGGTATTTTCTGGCGGCCTGCAGAAATTATGGCTATGATGTTCATGGCTTGGATCTCTCAGAATGGGCATCGCAACATGCCACCAGGAAACTCGGGATTCCTATAAATGTTGGCCCTATGAATGAGATGGAATTCCCTCCGCAATATTTCGACATAATCACCATGTGGCATTTCCTTGAACACGCACCTGATCCCCGAAAGGCAGTTTTAGGGGTCAGGGATTGGTTGAAGTGCGATGGTATTCTGATAGTAGATGTTCCCAATCACCAAGGAACAGATGCCCGCAAGAACTGGAATGAATGGGTTGGATGGGACTTACCCTACCACTTTTTCCACTTTACTCCTCAAACCTTAAAGAGACTCCTTACCGAATGTGGATTTCGTGTGGTAAAGGCAAAGGACTACCATTCCGAAACGGTGAAGAAGGCGTTGAAGCGAATCCCGGTGATCAACATCTTTGCCAGGCTCATCTCAAAAATGTTCTCTGGTCACAGCATAGCTGTTATCGCCAAGTTGGAAGACCACATGTTATAACGGAGAGCATTAAATAGTTTGCAAAGCAACCTTCGGATAAGGCTCATGAGGCCTTTTGTTCTGTTCCAAGCCTCCCGGCCTGGTCTTTTCTACGGCTTATCTGCGGGGGAGTCTTGCCCCCTCCGCATTCCCCCGACAAGTCGGGGGCTGCGGTTTCCCCCACTGATAAGTCGTGAAAAGCACGGCGGCCTCCCGCCAGTCACATCAGAAAAGACCTCATGAGCCTTGTGCACCCTTCTTTGTCATGTTCAATGCAAACAATTATGTGCTTTCCGTAGTAACAAGATGAAAGTTATCTCCCATTATATCACCTTGAATAGGATTAAACTCCCCGTGTCAGGGTGGCTCCAGGCCCCAAGCTTAATAAAATCTTTCATATTCCCAGTGGTTATCAAATAAGAACTCTCTTTGGGCCAGTGTTTTTCTTCCCATAAGAAATATCTGATTCCTCTTCTTCTAAGATTTTGGACAAATTCCCCATAGTTCTTCCCGATTATATTCTCGATATCGTGATTCCTCTCCGGGCATGGAGCGCCTCTGTAGTTGACATTGGCATAAAATGAAATCCATCTAATTGAGTGAGGGGCTGCAATTGATATCACCTGGCTGTTGCCTTCCCTCTCAGCAATGAGTTCACCAATTCTCTTGAAAACGAGCTTATCCGCCTCTCTTGGTTCCAGGTTCTCCGGCAGTGCAAAGGCTAGAGTGAGGAAGCAGATTATGGAAAGAGCCACAAGGGGCTTTAAGTTGAATCGTGACCGTAGAAAGTGGACTATCTTCTCCAATCCATATCCCACAAAAATAAAAGAAGGAATAATAAAAATCGCAAGAAATCGGTTGAACATCATCCATGTCAGCAATACGTGCATATACAATAGCAACAATGCGAAAAAAGCAAGAGAGGTAAGATATAGCATACGTCTGTCTTCCTTTATCTTCCCCCATACGCCTCCCAGCCCGATTATAAATGTGAGAAAGAAAGGATAAAAATAGGCCCTCACCGCATATCTAATAAGGGTTCCAAGGGCAATCAACCAGACAAGGTTCCTTGCCTTATGTAAGAAGCCTGGCAGAATATCGCCCAAAGGCTGGTTCATTAGTTCTGCCAAAGTTTGCCTAAGATTCTTATATTCAATCACAGGAGCTGAAAATTTGGTCGTTATTTCAAGTCCTCGATGAAGGTCATTTACGGGCATATGAAAGATCATGAGCCCAAAGATACCAAGCAACAGTACAAGAACAACTGGGATTGCAAAAATAGAAGCCTTTTGTATCCTTCTATCCTGTCTTATAAACAAGATATAGATAAAAGATACAACTATAAATAGAATTGCCTCAATCCTGGCCCAGGCCGCCAGAAGGAAGCATAGACTGCTCAAGATGAGGTAAAGATAGTTACTCTTTCCAATCTGGCTTACAAAAAGGTATAAACCGAGCACTGAGAAAAACCAGTATACGGGATCTCTTACAACATCAACGCTCTTGTCTACAAAGACGGGTATGAGGGCAAATACCAGTGTAGCTGCTAGAGTAATTTCTTTTCTAAGAAATCTGTTCAAAAGAAAATAGAGGGGGACCAATGTGATGGTACCAAAAAAGAGGGAGACTGATTTTGCAGCAACTACCCAATCACCAAAGATCTTAAATGCAAGGACAATGAGTATCGAGTAATTTGATAGATAACCCATTGAACAGGTGAGCATAGAATCCTTTAGCCCATAGTAGATTGCCCGTGCCTGATGAATATATAGCACTCCATCAGGATTGATGATATAGGTATAGTGGAAGGAAAATAATCGGATTGTAAAACCTAAGAGGATTATGAGAACAGCAATTCTGAAAGAGGAGTATCTATCATCTGAAAAAAGATCTTTAAGTAGAGGATTTATCATAAAGAGAATCCGCGGCAATCACTAATTGATTGCAGTTTCTATCTCCAGGATCTTCGTATCAACTACGGGGATTACCTCCTCCACACTCAGCTCATCAAGGCACCGACTCACTTCACTGTTATTGCAACCTTTTTGCCTGCATGGCACACAGGGAAGATTTTTATAAACGACGGCATGCCGCTTCCCTCTCGGTGCCCAAGAAGCAGGAGAAGACGGTCCAAAAATACTTATGGTCGGTGTACCGACCGCTCCTGCAATATGCATTCCGGCGCTGTCAACCCCGATAAACAATCCGCATGCATCCAGGACAGCCCCAAACATTGCTATCGATGTCTTTCCGGCAAAATTATAGACAAGCCTGCCACACATTTCTTCTAACGTCGCAGCCCGCTGCCTTTCATCGGGAGAACCCGTTATAATTACGGGAAGTTCATATTTTGATCCGATCCGGTTGATCAACTGTATATACTTATCCATTCCCCATTCTTTATATTTCCACAAAGAAAAAGGGTGTACGGCAATGACAGGTCGGTCCAAGGGAACCTTCTCATTTCTGAAAAGTGCAGCGGCTTTCTGTCGTTTTTCGGGGGAAACCTCAAGTAGAGGCCGCATCTGTGTTTTTATATTAAGGGTGTGCAGGAGGCTGCAGTAGTATTGGGCCACATATTGGCCGGGCGTATATCCAAGCAGCGTTAACTGCGTGAAAACCCTGTTTCGCCATAACTTTCCGTCATCGGCATAGAAACCTATTCTTCGATTCGCGCCGGAAACAAGAGAGAGAATCGCTCCCCGGGTTCCCGTTCTCATATCAATTGCCAGGTCAAAATTATATCTTCGCAAACGTAACAAAAAATCCTTTTGATATGCGATTTCCCGGGCCAGTCTTCTTTTATCCTTGTTTATGGAAATCACGCCCGTGGCCCAAGGGCAGTCTTCTATCAATTCTCTCGCTTTTTCCCTTACTGCAACGATCAGATTAGCCTGCGGGAAATTCTCATGCAAGGCCTTTATGGAGGGAAAGGTGAGAACAACATCCCCTATATCCCCCAACTGTATCAAGAGTATGTTCCTAATACCATCCAACGAGAAATTCTTACCCCTAACCAACATTTGCCTTTGCCTTTAACCTTTTTCCGGACATCCCTGTAGGTGCCAGAGAAGCAACTGGACATAAACAGTGACTTTCTTCTTTATGGAACTTTTGAAGCCGAGGGTAAACAATACACCAATGAACGAGAGAACGGTGTTGGCTAATAGCCTCAAAAGGATAACTGAATAGAATAAGGGATAGGAGTAAGGATGCCACTTCTTAAGAAAGACATACCTCGATCTATAAAACATAATCCTTGAATTCAGACCACTTCCTACCGTCTTTCCCTGACCATGGAATATTCTCGCCGTTGGCACAAAATACACCCCCCAGCCGCGAAGCTTCATCCTGTAAGCCCAGTCAGTCTCTTCCAAGAAAAAGAAATACCTTTCATCAAAGAATCCTATATCATCCATGGCCTCTTTTCGAACTATTAGACAGGCACCAATACATGAATCCACCTTTAAAGGAGATGCATATTCCCTTCTTTTGCTTGGAAACCTTTTAGGCATCAAGATTCGTAAAACAGTCTCATTGCAGAAAAGGGTTGGTAAGGTAGGAAGATTGGCAATAGAATTTTGTTTTGCTCCATCCTGATTGAGCAACTGCCCACATGCCATACCTGCCTCGGGGTTAGCTTCCATAAAATCATAGAGCTCCTTTACAGCTCCATTGGTCAATACGGTATCAGTATTAAGCAATAGGGCATAGCGTCCATTCATCTGCCTGAAGGCCTGGTTATTTGCGGCAGCAAAACCTAAATTTTCCTCATTCTCAATTATATTAACAGCAGGATATCTCTCCCTTATGGCCTCCAGTGTTCCGTCAGTGGAATTATTGTCAACAACCCACACCTCAAAAGATATCTCTTTGATTGTCTCAAATACGCAGGCCAAACAATCAAGCAGTAGTTTTTTTGTATTAAGGGTAACAACGACGACAGAGATGTCCAATTAATCCTCTTCTATTCTTTTGGCCTCATCTATGAGCATAATTGGTATATCATCCTTGATCTCATATAAGAGCTTACAATTGTCACATATAAGCCCATCCCCTGATGCATTCAGGTGGATGTCCCCTTTACATTTTGGACACACCAAAATGTCCAGCAATTCCTTGCTGATAGCCATATCTGTACCCCCTGATTGTTAGTTACTGGTTATTCGTTACTGGTGACTTTAGACATTTTAGATCACCTTAGGCACTTATGACCTCTTTGACCGTGTTGAAGACCATCTCCACTGTTATCCTCTTCATACATGACATATCCTCGCATCTCTTTCTGAAACACGGGCTGCATTCAAGGCCAGCCCTGATGACTCTGTGTTTTGCTCCGTAAGGCCCAGTTTTTAAAGGAGACGTAGGGCCAAAAAGAGCCACTACTACAGGTGAACGCATAGCTGCAGCTACATGCATGGGGCCAGTATCAGTGGAGATAACAACAGCACACTCCTGGTAAAGGTAAGCCAATTCTCTTAAGGTCGTCTTTCCGGCTAAGTTCAGTGCCCTGGTTTTCATCCCTGATACAATATCGTCTATTGCCGCTTTATCATCCTCTATTCCAGTGAAAACAACCTCCGCTCCCAATCCTTCTTTCATTGTATCTGCTAGGCAGGCAAATCGATGTAACTCCCAGAGCTTACTCTCCCATTTGGCCATGGGAGTAACCGCTACCAGAATATTGTTATTACCGATTTCCCTTAAGAGATAGTTCACGTGTCCCTTATCAATATCATAAACGGGAATCTGACCATTCCAGGCAGGGCTAGTTGCTCCCAGGTATCTGGCAATACACAAGTATCTCTCCAGGGCATGTATATCTGGATCAGGAATGGCAACCTTCTCATCTGTGAAAATGAAGCTACCTTCCCTTCCTCCATTGAGGGCAATCTTCCTTTTCCCATTGGCAAGGAAGGTCAATATTCCACTCTTGAAAAGTCCCTGGAGGTCAACTACCATATCGTACCTTCTGCTCTTGAGCTCTTTTACAAATCTGGTTGCCTCTTTTCCAACACCAATATACTCACCCCTCTTTATGAGTCTCTTGAGCCAGCTCTTTCGAGGAAAGATCATTAACCGATCTATGTCCGGATGACCCTCCACTATGCCTGATGCATCCTCCTCAACCACCCAGTCAATCATTGCAGAAGGGAATCTATCCCGTAA
>JABXJY010000259.1 GCA_013375385.1 Desulfobacterales bacterium | reverse complement strand
TAGAGCTTGAAGTCCACAAGATTCCTCAGCACGTTGTCACCCCCGTGAATAACGCCAGTCTGAAGGGAGCTGAAAACCTCTGCCCAGGCCATGGGGATGGGGTTGATACCCCAGCTTTTGTATTCTGCGATAAATACAGGGTTGTTGGGGACTCGCCATTTCAAACCCTTCATGTCTTCTATTCTTCTCACCCGTTTCCTGGTGTTATGAAGGGCTCGATAGCTTTGGTCTGGCCAGGCAACCACCCTGAGTCCTGCCAGTTTGATAGTCTGACTATTGAAGTAGTCACCCAACTCCCCGCGGAAAAGCCTATAGGCCTCTTCCCGATTTTCGAAGATGTACGGAAGGACGACCGCGTATAAGGCATTTGCAAAAGGGGAAAGGTTCGCGATATTGGCCTGAACCATCTGGACAATCCCCATCTGACAGTCCTTGAAGACCTTCTGTTCAGTGCCCAACTGACCGCCCCAGAAGATTTGCACATCAACCTTGCCTCTCGAATAGAGGGCACAGAGTTCCTTGATCTTCATCGTTATCTCGCACAGGGGTGATCCCTCGCTATAAGGGGGGCTGGTGGCATATTTGATAACGACCTTGTCTCGTGCAACTGAGTTTTGCGGGAATCCCAGAGAAAATGCGAGCAAAAAACAAAGGCTTAATGAAACGACTACCACGCTCTTTTTCATGTCTTCCTCCTTTTGGTTCTTTAGGTTATCGCCAGAATCGGGAGATCTACAACGAGTCTGGCAACGCGAGTTTGGATCTCCTCTCTTATGTTAGCCACAAGAGTCACGCTTAAGCACCCAAATCCACCTCCTCTCCAGCGAAAAATGTGGCCAAGGGTTGCCTCTCAGGTCTTATCCACTCACGTTGTCTGCGCCAGGGCGCGCTACCTCCCGACCTTCCCAATGCAATAAAAGGCACGTAAATCGAGTAACGGCAAGGTCAGGCAACGTCAATATTTTTTGGCCCTATGGTTTGTTATTCACCATATCCCGACAGGCCCGGGCAATATGCTCCGGACCGAAGCCGTACTTGTCGAAGAAATATTGCTCGCTTGCCACCTCCCCAAACTTATCAGGGATACCAAGACGCCTGACCTTTGTCGGATAATTTTCGCTGAGCGTTTCACATACCGCTCCCCCTAGACCGCCGATAATGTTTTGATTCTCCACGGTTACCACAGCGCCCGTCTTCTTGGCAGATTGTACGAGGGTTCCAGCATCAAAGGGTTTTACTGATGGACAGTGTATCAGATCTACGCCGATGCCCCTGGAGGAGAGCTCCTCAGCAACCCTGTAGGTGAACTGTGTCATATAGCCAGTGGAGACAAGGGTTACATCGGTGCCCTCCTTAAGGATGACGGCCTTTTCCGGATTGAATCTGTAATGCTCATCGAAGATCTTTCCCACTTTCACACGGACAAGCTGCATGTAGGTTGGCTGCTTTTCCTTTACCATAAAATTCAACACGGACCTGAGCTCGTAGACATCACAGGGACTGTATACGTGCATGTTTGGCATAGCACGCATTATTGCAAGGTCCTGAAAACAAATATGTGTACCGCCGTTTGGCCCGTTGGTTATACCAGGCGCAGTGCCCACGATTTTTACGTTGTTGTTGGCAAATCCGACACTGATGGTAACTTGGTCATAGGCTCTCCTGGAGGCAAAAGAGGTAAAACTAGCACAGAAGGGGATTTTCCCCTCCTTTGCAAGACCCGCGGCGATGCCAATCATGTTGGCTTCACATACACCGCATTCAATGAAGTTGTCCGGGTGTTTTTCCCTAACCTCCGGAACCGTGCCTGACGACTTACCTAAATCGGCCTCGAGACATATTACATGCGGATTCTCATCCATTAAATTGTTCAGTGTTCTTGCATAAACCGCTCTCATTTCCATATCATGATAATCCATTCCTCGGCATCCTCTCTTTAATAGGGAAGTTGCACATCCTTATGAACCAGCCCGTCCATGATCTTTCGATACGTAGCCTTGTCCGGCACCCTTACATAGTGACATTCTGGCTTATTTTCGAGCAGCCTGTTTCCCCTGCATTTTATCGTGTGGGCGATAATCATGGACGGCCTCCCCTTGACGGCCATGGCCTCGTGTATTTTCGTATAGACATCATCCCAGTCATGGCCGTCCATCTCAAAGACCTCCCACCCAAATGATCGCCACTTTTCGGTCAACGGTTCCAGACTCAGAACATCTTCCGTAAACCCGTCTATCTGGAGCTTGTTGTAGTCACACATGACCAAAAGATTATCCAAACGGTTATGTGAGGCAAAGAGAGCAGCCTCCCAGATCTGTCCCTCATTGCTCTCACCGTCACCAATAATACAGAAAGTGCGGTAGTCCTTCTTGTTCATTTTCCCCGCAAGGGCTATACCACAAGCGCATGAAAGCCCCTGTCCGAGAGACCCAGCGGTCATATCAATGCCAGGAGTTTGATTCTGGTCCACATGGCTTGGAAGCCTTGTTCCATCAACGTTCAGTGTCCCCAGCCAACTCTTGGGGAAAAACCCTTTGTAGGCGAGGGTCGTATACAAGATGGGGCCGCAATGTCCTTTGGACAGCACCAGGCGATCCCTTTCCTCCCACTCTGGATCAGCCGGGCGGATATTCATGATGCGGTAGTAGAGTGTTATCACAATCTCCGCCAAGCCCAGAGACCCCCCTAGGTGGCCCTGGCCATAACGGCAAATCATGTCGGTAGTAATATAACGAATCTCCTGGGCCAGCCTGTCAAATTTTTCCCTGTCAAAGCCTTTCTCTCCCATCCCTTATTCCTCAAGAAGTCTTCACAAAGCTGCCCGTTGGCCAAAGGGTGACACTAACGAAGGCCCGAAACGAACCTTCGAAGCTCCAACTCGAGTTCCATGGCCTTTTGAGGTTTCGCAGAAAAAAGGTCCTGTTTCTCTCCGGGATCGTCCTTCAGGTTGTAGAGTTCTCTTGAATGGTCCTTATCGAGATTCAAAATGAAGCTCCACTCCCTGTCATTGACTCTCCACGCCCTCTTGAATTGTCCCATGTAGGCATAGTCCCGAATAGATTCGACCTCCCCGGACATGATGGGAAGCAGGCTTTGTCCGTGAATCCTGGGAGGTCGGCGCACATTGAGAAAATCCAGAATGGTTGGAAAGATTTCAGTGGTTTCAACCACGGCATCAAAGCGTTTGCCTGCACCCATACCTTCGGGATGCCTGACAATCAGGGGAATATGCACCAGTTCCTCATAGAGAAGCGGCTCAGCCTTCCGGATGATCCCGTGGTCCCCGAATGGTTCGCCATGGTCCGTGGTATAGATAATCAGGGTACTATCGTACATGCCCAGTTCTTTGACCCTATCGAGAAACTGACCGACCCAATGATCGCACAGGGTGACTTTTCCGGCGTACAGCTTGGCGATGTGATTGACCTCTTCTGGTGTCAAGTATCCTTCAACCTGACCCGGTATGGGTTGGATGATGTCCTTTCCACCGTAGTTGGGATCGGTGTACATGCGGTTATATGGCGGCGGCGGGT
>JABXJY010000038.1:13124-14421 GCA_013375385.1 Desulfobacterales bacterium | reverse complement strand
TCCCTGGCTAATTGCCTCTTCATCAACTCGTTTGTCTCTTTTACGAGTTCTATGGGGAAGTAGCCTCTAGCCACACCTGACTGATTGGAAGTCACTACCACAATGTGGTTATTCTTGTTTAAAAGGGATATAGCCTTCCCTACACCAGGCAAAAGTATAAAGCGGCTTATGTGATTTACATAACCGAGTTGCTCATTGATAGTTCCATCTCTATCTAGAAATACAGCAGGCCTCATGCTTCGATTTTCAATTTTCAATTTCAAATTTTCAATTCTCTCTTTAGCTCTTCCATCTCCTCCCAGACCTCATATGGTTCAATGGATAACATGCACCTATGATTAGATGGACACACCTCTTTTAGACAAGGACCGCAATCTATGCCATGCCTCACTATTCTGGCATTTCTACTCATTGGACCGGTTGCAACAGGATCAGTTGAGCCAAAAATGGCCACGATAGGTACATTAAAGGCAGCTGCCACATGCATGAGCCCGGTATCATTTGTCACAAAGAGGTTACATCTCTTAATCAATGCCATGGCCTGACCTAAGGTAGTTCGTCCGCAGAGATTAACCGGATTGGTATACATATGATGAGATACCTCAGCAGCTATCTCTCTCTCGGAAAGTGAGCCAAACAGTAATACCTTAGCACCCCACCTCTTGGCAACCCAATCACCGAGAATAGCAAATCTATCTTCTGGCCATCTCTTGGCTGATCCATATACAGCACCTGGATTAAGTCCCACAACAAAAAGACTGTCCTCTATACCCATTGAAGATAATATTAATGAGGTTGACTTGATATCCTGATCATTCAGGTATAAGGTCGGCGCCTCCTCTTCAACCTCCCAACCCATCGCCTCTATAAGTCCCAGGAAATATTCAACTTGATGAACTGAGAGAATATCTCGATCTCTTATAACCTTATGGGTGAGAAAAAATCCCCTCCCGTCTGTATCGTAACCGACAATATATCTAACCCTCCCCAGATAAGCCAGAAAAGCAGCCTCGAATGCATTTTGAAAGAGGATAGCCAGATCAAACCTTTCACCCCTCAGCCAAGATATAATCCTCGCCAGTTCTTTAAAGGATACAATGAAACCCGTACTCTTTTCCATAATCATTGTTCTATCTACAGCGGGATGATTCGCCAGGAGTGGAATAACCCAGGGAGTGGCTAAAACTGTTATCTGGGCATGGGGAAAAGATCTTCTAATTGCAACCAGGGAAGGGATCATCATCACGGTATCACCTACCCAATTAGTACACCTGACCAGTATCTTTTCAATCCCCTC
>JABXJY010000038.1:0-13024 GCA_013375385.1 Desulfobacterales bacterium | reverse complement strand
GCAACCAGGGAAGGGATCATCATCACGGTATCACCTACCCAATTAGTACACCTGACCAGTATCTTTTCAATCCCCTCATGTGAGATTTTATGTCTGGATTTGACTTTCATTTTTTTGTTTAGGACGCAAACTTTCGCTGATATCTGCAGAAAATTATTTTCTCAAATTGTCAAATACCTTACGTTTAAATTCTGCTTTAGTGCCGAAATTAAGCAGAAGTCCAACTTCAATATCGGGTGCTTTCAGATAATTCAATAACTGTGCTTCATTTTCTTCTACCAATCGTTTTGCTGCTTTTATCTCTACCATTACTTTGTTATCAACCAGCATACCAGCAGAGTATTCACCTATAACTTCACCTTCATAAAATACCTATATCGGAGATTCAGAAACAGCAGGAATACCCTCCTTCTTGAATTCTATCATCATTGTATTCTCGTAGATCTTTTCAAGAAAACCATAGCCAAGTTTATTGTAGACCCTATAGAAGATTTTGATAGTCTTTTCAGTTAGCTCCTTATACTTAAAATCTTGGCAATCTGCGTTCATCTGCGTCCAAATGTGTCTTGGTGACTCAGTGGCTGAATGTTTTAGTAGATTTAATAATGCCCTGCCTGATGATATCAAAAAAGATATCTCTGCCTGAAAGGAGCCCTGTTTTTATGGTTAAGATAGCAACATCCAGATCAGCACCGATTTTGCTATCTGTCCTGACCCAGTCTTTCTCTGTGGTCAGCAAGAAATCGGCATCTGATCTTCTCTTCCAGGAGGCAAGCTCTTCAATCTCATCCTTGGTAAAGGGGTGATGGTCGGAAAAGGCCTTGAAGTGGATGACATGAGCCCCGAGACCTTTTACCATTTCCAAAAAATTATCTGGATTAGCCAACCCTGCAAAGGCAAGCACCTTCTTCCCTGACAAAAAGCCAGGTGAATAGGTTTTACCAACAAGAGGAAACATAACCTGATCAGGAAAATGCCCAGATCGAAAGATCGGCCTCCCAGGAAAATTTCGTTGCAAGAAATCTACAAGGTCATCTCCAGGATGCTCATCTGTGCATCTGGTAATAATAATGAGATCCGCTCTTTTTGCCTGCTCAACTGGTTCCCTTAAAGGGCCGAGGGGCAATAACGATCTATTTCCAAATTGTCTTTTAGCATCCAAGAGGAGAATGTCCAAATCCCTTTTCAACGACAAATGCTGATATCCGTCATCTAATAGCAGTAATTCTGAATTAAAGAGGCTTAAGGCCAGATGTCCGATCCTGCATCTTTTTTTCGACACTAATACAGGAACAGTGGGTAATTTCTTGGCTAACAGAAATGGCTCATCCCCTGCCTCAGCGACAGATGCCAAAACCTTTTTTCCATCAGAGACAACAAGGGTGTTGCGGCTTCTCTTTCTTTTATAACCCCTAGAAAGGATACCTACCCTAAATCCATTTCTACTTGCCCACTCGGCAAGCATCGCGACAAATGGCGTTTTACCGGTACCCCCTGTCGTAATATTTCCGATACTCACAACATAAGTGGGAAGGGATTTGATACTGAAAAGACCAACCTCATAGGCAATGAGTCTAAGCCGGATAGCAAGACTGTAGACTAAGGAAATAGGCCGCAGGAAAAATGTGATAACATTCCTTTGTCTCTTTGCATGAATAGCTGACCAATTAACCGTATTCATATGTTTTTCTGTTTTTTGTGTTTGTTCTGTTATTCACTTTAGGCACTTTAGCTCACTTTGGGCACTTTAGACACTTCAATGTAAGGCTTAAGAATTCCCATTACCCTATCAAGGGCTCCCTGATTTTGCTTCACGAATTCCTCAGCCCTTCTCCCTATCTGCTCCCTTTTACTTTTTTGGCCTAAGAGCTCTACCATAACATGGAAAAAATCCGATTCATCGGCAACCACTTTACCGCCCCCGCATTTGATCATTGATTGGGACATAGTGGCAAAGTTGTAGGTATGGGGACCAAAAATGACAGGTATACCAAAAAATGCTGGTTCCAATAGATTATGACCTCCTATTGAAGCAAGGCTTCCCCCTACAAAGGCAACATCAGCTAATCCATAAACCCTTCCCAATTCGCCAAGTGTATTAAGAACAAAAACATTGTATCTTTGGCTTTCTTCCCCCCTGTCCGCCTTCGGGAGAGTAGGAGGTGAGCCTGAAGGCAATTCAGTCTTTCTGATAGCCCTGAACCCAAGATCTCTGGCAAGATGGTAGACCTCATCAAACCTATGGGCCTCTCTCGGACCAATTATAAGAGAAAGACCTGGAAACAATTTGAGGAGTCGACCAAATACATTAAATATAATCCTTTCTTCAGGGTGATGGGTGCTTCCCGCTACCCATACGAGCCCATCTTTCAGGTTCAAAAGCTGAAGCCATCTATTGCGCTCTTTATCTGTAAGAGGCCTCCATTTCCTGTCAAACTTGATGTTTCCAGTAACCTTTACCTTGTCTGGAGAAATTCCTCCCCTAATAATACGATATTTATCGAGTTTTGTTTGCATCAGAAATAATTCTAATGTATTGAGCACTCTCTTGATTAAAAATCGCCACCTCACATAGGATTTCCCGGTGCGGGGGGAAACCCTACCGTTCACCAGGATTGTCTTAACCCCCTCCTTTTTCAAGGATGAAATCAAACCTGGCCAGATATCCGTCTCCACCAGGATAAAAATAGTCGGCCTAATATTTCTTATGATCCTCCTCACTGACCACCAGAAGTCAAGAGGCATTGGCAGTAAGTAGTCCACCTTACCTTTAAGTCTGTCTCTTGCCACCTCTAAGCCGGTGGCTGTCTTAACAGAAAGGACGATCTCCCTTGATGGATACCTGCTTTTTAATGCCTCAAGTAAAGGAATGGCAGATATGACTTCTCCTACTGAAAGGGCATGGACCCAAAATCTACCAAATCCTGATTCCCCGAGATCTGGAAGGTTCAGGCCCAACCTTTCTTTAAGACGATCTTTATTCTCTAAGAGACAAAAAAGGGGGGAGAAAAAGACAAGGATAAGGGAAGCCAGAAGATGATAGAATATAAACATTGCTCGTCACTCGTCCCTTGTTACTCGTTACTCGTTAACTAGAAACCAGTAACCAGCAACGAGCAACGAGTTTAAACCCTCACTGGTAACTCGATGATAAACTTTGTACCCTTCGGCTCATTATCCTCAACCCTGATAAACCCATTATGCTCACTGATTATCCTGCTAACAATGGCGAGACCTAATCCTGTACCAGACTTTTTTGTAGAGAAATATGGTTCAAAAAGATGCTCCTTATCCTCATTAGATATACCGGTACCGGTATCAGCAACTTCGATCCTGAGAATCTTCAATGCCTTGTCATAGAAAAGTTTCGTGCTGATCTTTCCCTTACCAGAGATAGCTGCCACAGCATTATCGAAAAGATTAATCATCGCCCTTTTTACCTGTTCCTTATCAAGTCTAACTATAGGAATATCATCATTCTCGATAAACTCGAAGGTTATTTTTTTGTGGGCATCTCTGTACAATAGAATTGCATCCTGAATGATCTGTTTTATATCATCTGGCACCGGAGTAGAAGCTGGCATACGGGCAAAATTGGAGAATTCATTCACCAATACCTTCAACTCTTCAACGTTGTCTATTATCAACCGCGTACATTCGTCAAAAACGGTCCCATCCTCCTTTGCTAAACTTTCACCATACTTTCTTCTCAATCGTTGTGCTGAAAGCTGGATTGGGGTCAATGGATTCTTTACCTCATGGGCGATACGTCTGGCTACCTCTCTCCATGCGGCCATCC
Organism: Desulfobacterales bacterium; assembly: GCA_013375385.1. Lineage (GTDB taxonomy): Bacteria > Desulfobacterota > DSM-4660 > Desulfatiglandales > B25-G16 > JABXJZ01. The sequence continues at coordinate 9,225 of JABXJY010000038.1, read as the reverse complement.
TCTGCGCCCTTTCTAACTCAGTCAAATCTTCAAATACCGCAACTAATCCAAGGTAATTATCTTGTTCATCCATCAAGGCCTTCAAGGAGGCCAGCAATTTTAAGGAACGTCCCCTTATTGAGATGCCTATCTCTCTTTGGATGGATCCCTTCTTAAAGAGATTTCTGTCAGCCACAAATCCGCTGATAATCGACCGATATTTGCGGCCCAAGACATTCTTATAATTTTGTCCTATTATTTCCTGAGCTGATATATCAAGCATCTTTTCTGCAGACTTATTTATGGTTGTAATCACCCCTTGAGAATCCGCAGATATAACACCAGCAGCCACATTTTCTAAAATAGTCTCCATATAAAGATGCCGCTGATCTAATTCCTTATTGCTGGTGATCAAATCCCTATTGACTACGTCAAGTTTGCTCTTGCCTTCCCTAAGATCCTTTGTCATCCTGTTGAATGAATCTACAAGAACGCCCATCTCATCCTTGGATTCCAGATTGATATGAAAGCTATAATTACCAGAGGCAATCTTTTTAGTAGCTTTAGCCAGTTCCTCTATGGGGACTGTAATCCCTTTCGACAGATAAAAACCAAACCAAATGGCCGAAAAGATAACGAGCAGCGTAACAATGGACAGAGTGATCAAATGGCTTAGCTTGATTGGTCTCTTGAGCATCTTTAATTGTTTATAGCCTTCCAGGCCTTTATTAATGGTTACTAGCCTATTCAAAACCACTCCTGGGATAAGCTTGGCAACAACAATTGCTCCTACCTGGGCCTTGGTTTCGGTTCGTGAAAATATGGGTACAATACCCCTTACTAAGTCTCCGTGTGAGGAGGTCTGAATCACCCTCATATCAGTTGAATCTTTGAAACTCTTGCGCAGTACTTCAATGCTTAGATCTTCAAAAGGCTTTAGATCAACCCTGTTGTCATAAGAGGCGGCTCTTGGAAGCAACTTTGATGAAATAATCTGAACAGCAGCAAGATTGTATTCCCTCCTCTTTTCTTCGATAAATGCCTGTAATTTGTCTTTCTCTGATAACAACATGTAGCCTTCATGGGTAATTACGGAACTCAAGCTATTGCCGAAGGCCAGGGCCTCATCTCCGATTCTTTTATAATAATCCTGACCTACCTCTAAAGACTTTTGAAGAGATTGCTCAACCTGAAGATTAAACCAATACTCAATAGAAAGAGAAATAAATTGCACTGAAACAAAAAAGATGATTATCGTTGGTAAGAGAGAAAGAATCACAAAGGCAAAAACGAGTTTAGCTCTAAGGCTAGAGCCCATCAGCTTCTTTTTCCTCTCAAAAATCAGCTTAACCAGATTTCTCATGGTCAAGTAGAGGAGAAGAAGCAGTAGAATTACATTGATATTTATTAAGGCGAAGATAAGGATGCTGTCAGCGATCGGTAGCTCAATACCAAGGTCGAGGATCTTGGTTCCCAAGTAGGTAAGGAGGATAATAGTCGGCAGTACAATGCCTATGATAACAGTTTCTCGTCTACGCCTCTTTAGATCTTCCTTTTTTGTATCTAACTGTTTTTTCATTAGTCTTAGTACCTAAAGATAACGGAATACCAGTCTGTCTCAAAATCCCATAAGGATAGAAAGAAGAAGACATAGTTTAGATAGAAAGGCAATTCAATCTTGTCAAGCTCTGCCTTCATTCTTAACTGATAATGGAGTCCTCTTTTAAGCTTATCGAGCTTGGCCACCTTTAAGGCGACCACCTCTGCCATTAGTTTTTTAGCCTCATCAAAATCCTTAGTCCTTACCTTTTTACTATTCTGTTCTGGCAAAAAAAGGTTAAATTCATTTTTCAAGGTGTTGTATTCTATGTTATGTGCCAACCTGATATCTGCTACCTTGCGGTCAAGCCATGCATTCCTGACCTCATGTAACTTGACGATAAAGGTAAACTTGGTTGAAATCCCATTCAAGATAGCCTTGTTCATATCTGCAGTAAAACAATCTTTTACATTAAAGTAAACAAGTAGATGCTCCCGGGTGTTAGTGACAATTATGTCTGATAAGCGAGCTTCTTTTGCCAAAGAAGGCTTGGGAGAGATGCAGAAAAGAAGAAAGATGCCTAAAGCACAATGAAAATCCTTTTTTAGCATAATCATAATAAACCAAATTCTATTCTGACACTAGAAAGACAGACGCATTCTTCTTCGGTAAACGCTCCTCGCTACCCTCTGCTCAAGGCAAAATCATATAATATAATTTGAGAGACTGCTATTAGCTATCTTAAAAGAATACTGAGGGTATCATAGAAAAAAGGAGGGATGATTGCAAGATTTAATAAAAGGAATTGACTTTGACTCACCAATTTAGAGATTGGGGATAGCAGGAAGGATAGAGTAATAAGCGAGCGCTAGCGACCTGTTCGCCGCCTACTGCTTACTGTTTTAGGCAGGCACTGAATCGAGTGTACCAAAGGATGGTATCTTGACCTTTATCTTACTGCACTCTTCTTTATTCCTAAATCGTACCACCTCCCAGCACTTGTCTTGTGCCATAAATTTCTTAAGCAGTCTTTGGTTCAAAGAATGCCCCGATCTCTCTGCCACAAAGTGCCCAATTACTATATGGCCAAGAATGGCCAAATCACCTATGAAATCAAGGATCTTATGCCTTACAAACTCGTTCTTATGCCTTAAGCCATCCTCATTTAGGACCCTGAATTCATCCACAACAATAGCATTATCCAGCGATCCACCCTTTGCCAGCCCATTATTCCATAATGTCTGAACATCCCTCAAAAAACCAAATGTCCGCGCCCTGCTGATCTCTTGGATGAAAGTAGATTGGGAAAAGGATACCTCATAGGCCTGATCTTTTATTAAAGGATGATCAAAGTCGATTTTATATGTTATCTTCAACTCATTGCAGGGATAGACACGAACAGATCGATTCCCATCTTTAACCTTGACTGCGCTCTTAACAAGAAGAAATCTCTTGTGACTGTTCTGTATGGTAACGCCGGCATTTTTGAGGAGAAAGACAAAAGGGGCACAACTCCCATCCATAATAGGAACTTCTTCGCCATCAATCTGTACTAAGGCATTATCTATACCCATGCCAAAAAAGGTAGCCATAAGATGCTCTATGGTGGAAACACTATATCCATTAAAACCGATAGTGGTAGCCATATTTGTCTTGATGACATTATCAAAAGAAGCCTTGACGCTACAATCAGGGGATATATCAACGCGTTCAAACCTTATACCACTATCCGGTGGTGCAGGTTTGACAGTGAGTCCTACTTTCTTACCAGTGTGAAGACCTATTCCCGTACAGCTCACCTCCTGTGCCACCGTCCGCTGTCTCAAATCCATAACAATTCCTCGGAAAATAACTTCATTGGAACAAAATATATTGCAAAGTGAAGTATCTTATGTTAGCAAATAATATGCCATGGACTAAAAGGATTCCAGAAAAGATTGGTTTAGATAATTAACTAATTGAAATTAATAATGATTATTGAAATTAACAGTAACTTCACTATCTGCTCCTTTATCTCATTACTGTGTTAATTTCAACACATATTTTGTGTCTGTTTGATACAATCTCATAGGCTTTTTTTGCTTGTATTTACACAAGATTTGAATTTAATATCTAGACTATGTTTCAGACGTACCGCTATCTCTTAGTAATAGTAATCTTCCTTATCATTGGTGGTTGCTATCCGTTCGTCAAGAAAGAGGTTAAGGAACCATCAAAGGCCCTCAAGAAGGTGAGGTATTTTTGGCCGGAATTCCAGGATGACATGGACACAGACTCCCTTGCACTGGCAATTGAAAGGAGCCTTCAATACTTGAACGCGCTGAATGATGATACAATGTTTACCTATGGATCTGATGCATTTTCGGCTGAACATATCAGGAAATCTTTAAAAACCTTTTCGCTCATTATCAAGCAAAGCTCCGATAGCAAGAAACTTAAAAGAGAGCTACGAAAAAGATTTCTCCTGTACAAGTCAGCTCGCTTTCGGGGAAACAAAAAGGTCCTTTTCACCGGCTACTTTGAGCCAATCCTTGATGGAAATCTTGAACCGGATTCTCTATACAAGCACCCAATCTACAGAATGCCAGATGATCTATTAAGGATTAATTTGGGGCTCTTCCGTCCTCAGTACTCTGGGGAGCGCATCATTGCCAGAACAGATGGTCAGAGGCTCATCCCTTATTATACAAGGAGAGATATTGACGAAGGAAGAGCTCTAGAAGGAAGGGACCTCGAAATTGCCTGGCTACAAGATCCTCTCGATATAGCCATATTACAGATTCAGGGTTCAGGTACCGTGAAATTACCCGATGGAGAGACAATCAGGGTTGGCTATCATGCCTCAAATGGACATCCTTACAAAAGCATAGGTAGATATATGATAGACAAGGGATATATCGCAGCTGATAGTCTATCCCTTCAGACCATCAGATCTTATCTAGAGGACCACCCGGATATCAAAGAGGAGATATTGAATTATAACCCATCTTACGTCTTCTTTCGATTACTTGATAACGGTCCCATCGGCAATATTGGAGTACCCTTAACACCCGGACGGTCTCTGGCCCTTGATGACAGACTGTTTCCAAAAGGGGCCCTCGTGTACATCCGCTGCCAGAAACCTATTATGGGAGAAGATGGAACTATAGCCGCATGGGTTCCTTTTTCGCGGTTTCTCTTGAATCAAGATACTGGAGGGGTAATAAAAGGTACCGGGCGGGCAGACATCTTTTGGGGTAGTGACCCATATGCGGAGTTAGCTGCAGGTCACCTTAAACATGAAGGAGAGGTTTATTTCTTAGTAAAGAAACCTGATTCCAGTAATGTCCGTTGATCGTTGTCGGCAGTCAGGTTTCTTCATATTCTCTACCACGGACAACAGTCAGCGGGCCACTGACAGTTGCGAAAAATCAGCTATCTGAAGAAAGAGCTGATTGAGCCCCTTTAACATTCCTAGCCTGTTTTCCCTTATCCTGACATCTTCTGCCATAACCATGACCTCAGAAAAAAACTCATCCACTACTCCACTTAATCCTGCCATCAGATTCAAGGCATCAAAGTAAGCTCCTGTGTTTATCTCCCTCTGGACATTGTCTTTTACCGATTGAAATGCTTTCCATAGATTATCTTCACTTCCATGCTCGAAGAGATCAGGATTCACCTTATCAGTTCCCTCAAAACCCCTTACTATGTTCATGATCCGTCTAAAGGATATGGTTAGCCGTTCAAAATCTTTGGATATTTCTCGAAACCTTCTGAGTGCTATAATTCTCTCCTCTACCTGATTCAAGAAGTTAAAGTCGATCGTAAGTACCGCCTCAACAAAGTCCTGAGGAACACCTTCTGATAACAATAGATTCTTGAAGCGATCCTTTACAAAATTAAGAACTCTATCTACAACCTTGTCTCTGTTAAATGAAATAGCCTCATTCAGAATGGACCCTGATTTACTGACGAAGTCTTTGAGGGAAATACCAATCTTCTTGCCCCTAATAACCCTGATAATGCCAAGGGCATGCCGCCTGAGGGCATAGGGATCAGCTGTTCCCGTAGGCTCAAGGCCAACCGCAAAACACCCCACGATGGTATCCATCCTATCAGCCATGCCCACAATTGACCCAGTAAGAGATCCAGGTAGTTCGGATTCTGCATGAGAAGGTAAATAATGATCTGCGATAGCGAGACAGACATCTTCCGGATGCCCATCAAGCGTGGCGTATATCTTACCCATTGTTCCCTGGAGGGACGGGAACTCCGTGACCATCTCAGTAACCAGATCACATTTGCACAGTCTCGCTGCTAGCCTGACATCATTTATTTTCTTTGGCGCTATGTGTTCGGCCAGATATTCGGCCAATTCAGTAAAACGTTGTACCTTGGCAAAGGAGGTCCCTAGCTCGGCCTGATAGATAACCGTTTTTAGATCCTCCAGTCTGTCCTCAAGTGGCCTCTTTCTGTCCTCCTTAAAAAAGAAATCGGCATCAGCCAACCTTGCCCGTAGAACCCTTTCATGTCCTTTCCGAACAATAGATTCATCCCTTGCAATCGTATTATTAACTGCTACAAAATTGGGCATTAACCTGCCCTCTTGGTCACGAATGGGAAAATACCTCTGATGCTCTTTCATAGCCGTTATGAGCACGGGATCAGGGAGATTCAGGAATACCTTATCAAAACTGCCGCAAATTGCAGATGGGTACTCCACCCCATTGGCCACGGTGGATAACAATTCGGGATCTCTCATGCGTGTACCTGCCACTGTTTTAGCCGCTGCAATGACAGCCTTTTCCACCTCCCCTTCCCGTTGCCTTTGATCAATAATCACGTAGCTTTTGTTCATTTTCCGTAGATAATCTCGAAGGTCATCTATTTCCATGATCTGAGGTGCCATAAACCTGTGGCCTCTGCTTTTCTTTCCGCTCCTCACCCCACCCACTTCAAAGGGGATAACCTCATTGTTAAAAAGTGCCAGTACCCAATGGATGGGCCGAACAAAAGAAAACCCTCCACTTCCCCAACGCATTGACTTCGGCCAGGGAATGTTGTCAATCAATTCGGGCAGAATCTCGGTCAAGAGCTCTATTGTTGGTCTCCCGGGCGCTTTACGCTTAACATAGAGGTACTCGCCTTTTGGTGTTTCGAGCAATTGTAGCTCACCAACAGGTACCCCCTGTTTTTTAGCAAAACCAAAAGCCGCCTTTGTGGGGTTTCCTTCTTCATCAAAGGCAGCCTTTTTCGGAGGCCCTATCATCTCCTGAACCGTATCTTCCTGTTTATCGGCAATGGCCTTGGCGACCAGAACCAGTCGTCTCAGAGTTCCGCAGGTATAGAGGCCTCCTTCCATCTCGATTCGGTTATCTCTCAGGTAAGATTCTCCAAGTCGCCTAAGCTCATTTAAACCGTCCTCAAGATAGTCTGAGGGGATCTCCTCCGTGCCTATTTCTAAGAGTAATTCACCCATTCTCTCTTGTCTCTCGTTGCTTGTCACTCGTTCACTCATTAAATCACTAAACAGCGGTCTTCATTCTTACCCTCACGTCAATTGTTGCTTTGTCAAACCAGCAACCAGTATCGAGTAACCAGTAACCTTTGTCATTTGTCATGTTTTCATCAAAGGAAAGCCTAGCTCCTCCCTCTGTTTTAGGTAGTTTTTTGCTACTAAATGAGCCAATTCTCTAATCCTTCCAATGAAAGATGTTCTTTCCGTAACACTGATGGCCCCTCTCGCCTCGAGGATATTAAAGATGTGGGAACATTTAAGGCAATAATCATATGCCGGTAGGACAATCTCCTTTTCGCTCATTCTCAGGGATTCCTGTTCACACATATCAAACATCTTTAGAAGCATCTCCACATCCGCAATTTCAAAACAGTACACGGAGTTTTCCCATTCGCCCTTTTTATGGACATCTCCGTAAGTTACCTTTTCGTTCCATATAAGATCATAAACACTGTCTTTCTCCTGCAAATACATGGCGATTCTTTCCAGGCCGTAGGTTATTTCCACAGAAATCGGGTCCAACCTGATGCCGCCTGCCAGTTGAAAATACGTAAACTGGGTAATTTCCATGCCATCTAGCCACACCTCCCACCCAAGGCCTGATGCACCAAGGGTTGGGGATTCCCAGTCATCCTCGACAAAGCGGATATCGTGATCCAGAGGATCGATCCCCAGGGCCTGTAGACTTTCTAGGTAGATCTCCTGAATATCAATGGGGGAGGGTTTTATGATCACCTGATACTGGTAATAATGCCCCAGGCGGTTAGGATTCTCTCCGTATCTGCCGTCAGTGGGGCGCCTGGAAGGCTCTACATAGGCAACAGACCAAGGTTCAGGACCCAACGCCCTCAAAAGAGTAGCTGGGTTAAACGTCCCTGCCCCAACCTCCAGGTCATAAGGCTGCTGAATCAGACATCCTCTGTCTGCCCAGAACCTCTCCAAAGCGATAATCAATTCTTGAAATGTCATAAAGCTCCCTATTTGTTGCTGGTCGTCCGTTGACCGTTGCTAGTTATCCGGTCACTGATCAAGAAGCATGTTTATGTAAGCCAAGCAGAAGTTATCGAAAACCTCGCCGAAAAGTACCACTTGCCCTAAACGAAGTCAAGACAGTAACCGACCCCAAAAAGTGCTATATTAAAAGGATAGATCTTGCGTGGGTTCAAATCTGGAGAGGCGGAGCCTAAAGATATCTAGCCGATTTAAATCTTTTTCCCAAACGATGTTCAATATGCGCCATTAAGACCCTATTCAGCTCGCCGAGCACGTCCTTATCACCTGGTAAGGTGTTGGATAGTGATAGGTCAGGGGACTGAAGTTGTGCAAGAACCTGAACTGTATCCGGCTTCATTCCGGGGATTAAAACCGATTCCTTCTCACACGCCATACACACTATTGAGCCACTCGGGGGATGGAACACTGCCCTACCCTCTCCCTTATAAGGCCGACCACAAAGACAGCATTTGGATACATTAATACCAAATCCGCCTATCTTCATTGCTCGTGCCTGGAACATAATCATTGTCTCTTCAGTATTTCGCCTATTTGAGATTGAACTCAGTGCAAATTTCAACAACTGAAACATTTCAGAACTTGGCACATTGAGTGGAAAAAGGATCTCTGTCATCTCAACCATGTAGCTGGCCCTTAACAACAGATTGTAGTCTGATCGTATTCCCGGAAACCCGTCAATTAATTCGCATGAATCAAGCCAAACAAGATCGCCACTCCTTCTCTCTCTAAATTCAAGATTCACCAGAGAGAAAATATTCAGGGAATTAACAAATCGTTTGGAACTCCTTCGGGCCCCTTTGGCCACACCCTTTAGGTTCCCGTAAAGAGAGGAAAAAAAGGTGACGAGAAGATCAGATTCACCAAAGTCTTTTGTCCTTAGAATAATTGCCTCTGATTTCTTCGGCTCCACGATTCCTAATGACGTTCATTGCTAGTTGTCGGTAGTCCGTTGCTTAGATCCAGATTCCATAGCCACGGTTACTATAGCCTAAGGCAAATATCAAATGACAAAGCTAAAATGTCAAATCAAATATTCACGCTGTTAGACAAAATACTTATGCCTTAAATCTACAGCTTAATGCTAATAGATCTCTGTTTCAAAGAAGCTATAATTCGTGTCATCCTTATATCTAATTTGACCACTGACTACTGACAACCCCCAAACACCAATTAAAAAGCCCTGCTCATTTTG
>JABXJY010000258.1 GCA_013375385.1 Desulfobacterales bacterium | reverse complement strand
ACACTCCTTTTTTCCGGAGCAGAAGTTCGCGGGCCTTGCGAACTATATCTATCTGATGAAGGATTCGGAGTTTTGGATGAGCGTCTGGTATGGTACGGTTTACTCTGTCAGTACCATCTTCCTTCAAATCGCTATTGGCATTATCGCGGCACTGATCCTCAACGAGGCCTTTCGAGGGAGAAACTTTGTCAGGGGAGTCGTGCTCTTTCCTTACATGATTCCCACGGTGGTGGCCATCATACTCTGGAAGTGGCTCCTCAATAATCAGTTTGGTTTGGTCAACTATCTCTTGCTGACCGTCGGCATCATTGAAGATCCCCTATCCTGGATGGGAAAAGACCATATCATGACCTCCCTGATCATCATCAGCGTATGGGAGTTTTTCCCGTTCGTTGTCTTGAGTGTCCTTGCGCGGCTGCAGACAATCCCACCGGCTCTCTATGAGGCTGCCAAGGTTGATGGCGCCGGCGCGTTGAGCCGCTTCATCCACGTGACCCTCCCTCAGCTGAGAAATGTTCTCTTTGTGGTTATCCTTCTGAGAAGCATATGGATGTTTACCAAGTTTGATACTGTGTGGCTGCTTACCCAGGGTGGAGGCGCGGAGAAATATATCAGAACCCTGCCCGTGTACGCCTACATGAGGACCTTTATGTACTATCAGGCGGGCTTGGGCTCAACCCTTGCGGTGATCATGTTTGGCATCTTGGTTGTCTCCACAACGGTCTACTTCAAGATGTTCAGGAGGGAGGAAGAGATTTGACACCGAAGAATACGTTTTTTTCACTACGGGGACAACAGATCTACTGGTGTGCTGGCATCTTGCTCGTTCTGACTGCATTCCCTTTTTTCTGGATGATCTCCACCTCTTTCAAGCCCTTGAGGGAGATATTCGTCTTTCCCCCGTATCTTCTTCCCAAGGAGTTTACCCTTGCCAATTTCGACCGACTCTTTGAGCAGACTCGTTTTCTGACCTATTTTAGGAACAGCGTGTTTGTCTCAACATCAGCTGTTGTCCTCACCATGACGATAGCAACCGCCGGGGCCTATAGCCTGACCCGATTCAAATTCTATGGTCGAGAAAAGATAGCGAGTCTCATTCTCTTCACCTATATGTTTGCCCCCATCATGATCATTATTCCCTTCTACGTGTTGATCAAGAAGATAGGCATTGCCAATACCCACCTCGCCCTCATAATGGCCTACACCGCCTTTTGTCTCCCCTTCAGCCTGTGGCTGCTCAGGGCCTTCTTCCAGAGTATACCCATGGCATTGGAGGAGGCCGCCTTAACAGATGGGGCCGGGAGAATCCGGGCGGTCATCTACGTGATCTTCCCCCTTGCACTGCCTGGTATCATTGCGACGGGGATCTTCACCTTCATACTGGCATGGAATGACTATATCTTTGTCAGAATTCTGATCACCTCAGATGAGCTCAAGACCCTTTCGGTGGGCATCGCAGATCTCTACAATGCAACGGTGATCGATTGGGGAATGATTATGTCCGGGGGAATGCTGATCACCATACCTGTCCTGGTATTTTTTGTCTTCATACAGAGGTATTTGATTGCAGGATGGGGGGCAGGTGCAATCAAGGGCTGATAGGTAAAGAGGAGGCTGCTGGAGGGAACATTTTGAAGAAGAACGAAGGCAAAAGAGGGATATTCTCTCCCATCAAAACGAGCAAGATACCCGACGAAGTATATAAACAGATTGTCTCTATGATCAGCAGCGGCCAGCTTAAACCTGGTCAGAAGCTGCCACCCGAGAGGGAAATGGCATCTGATCTCGGTATCAGCAGGCAGTCCATCAGGGAGGCCCTCTATCGAGCAGAGACCATGGGGTTGATCGAAGTCCGCCAGGGAGAGGGGAGTTTCGTTCTGTCATCTGTCCTGGAATGCTTGAAGTCTCCCCTGACGGTTTTGCTGGAAGAGGAGGCAGAGAGGATATTTGAATTTCTGGAGGTCCGAAAGCTGATCGAGGGATGGTGTGCTGAAAAGGCATCCACAGAGGCTACTGCCGAGGATCTGAAAAAGATGGAGGCAATACTGGCAAAGATGGAGAGCATCGGTCTGGCGGATGAGGAGTGGGAAAAGGTGGATGTTGAGTTCCACCTCTCTATCGCAGCAGCTACCCACAATGTTATTGCCATGCATATTATGGATGCACTCAAAGATACCTTTAATGCCTTTTTTAGATTTCGACAGGTCATCACCAAACCTGACAAGAAAGGCCTCATCTTACAGCACCACAATGAAATCTTCGAAGCGATCAGCCGGCGAGATCCTGTGTTAGCCAGGCGGAGGATCGTAGGCCACCTGGACTTCATTGAAAAAAAGATCAAAGAAGACATGGAAAAGATGCAAACGTAAGGCAGAGATTGGGACTTTGTGGAGGAGGTAGAAGGCATGAGACTCGAGGATAAGGCAGCCCTCATCACTGGTGGGGGCAGAGGCATTGGCGCGGCGACAGCGTTTTTATTTGCAGAGGAAGGGGCCAGAGTTGGAATTGTCGATATCCGAGATGAGGGCCTCAAAGAGGTTGCAGCCCAAGCCAAACAAAAGGGTTTTGAGTTCAAGACCTTTGGTGGGGATGTTTCGAAGAAGGAGCAGATTGAAAGGGTAATGGAGGAATTCATCCAGGGGTTCGGGCGAATCGATGTCTTGGTGAACAATGCAGGGATCGCCATATCCAGGCCTTTTCTGGAAAAGAGTGTGGAGGATTGGGTGAAGACCCTGGATGTCAATCTGATCGGTGTATTCCTGTGCTCCCAATCCGGAGCGAGATACATGGTGGAGCAGAGATCAGGCAAGATTATTAACATCTCCTCAATCCGGGGGATCGATCACTGCGGCCGGGAAGGAATCATGGACTACAGTGCTTCCAAGGCAGCGGTGATCAACCTGACCAAGACGATGGCCAAAGAGCTGGCCCCCTATATCAATGTGAATACGGTTGCTCCAGGACACACAGCTACCGAGATGACCAAATCACTGCCCGAAGAAATTAAACGAAACATGATAGAGGGGTCGTACCTCAAGCGAATGGCGGAACCAGAAGACATAGCAAAGGCAATTCTTTTTTTGGCCTCGAATGATGCCGACTTCATCACCGGTCAGGTTCTTTTGGTAGATGGAGGGTTTAGCCTTAAGTGAGGGATACTTACAGGGGGTCTGAAGGTGGCTAGAATTATACTGGAAAGCTTGAGCAAGAAATTCGCAAAAATCGAAGCGGTCAGGAATGTAAGCCTGGAGGTTGAAGACGGAGAACTCCTGGTCCTGGTCGGTCCGTCTGGGTGCGGAAAGTCAACTACATTGCGAATGATCGCAGGTCTGGAAGAGCCCAGCTCAGGGAAGATCTACATAGGGGACCGCAGTGTTAGTGGCCTTGCTCCGAAAGACAGAGATATTGCCATGGTTTTTCAGGAGTACGCCCTGTACCCCCATATGACCGTTTACAAGAACCTGGCCTTTGGTCTGAAGATGAGAGGTTTTCCCAAGGATGAGATCGATCGGAGGGTAAAGGAAGCTGCCGGAATCCTGGGCATCACCGAACTTCTGGATCGGAAACCACGGGAACTCTCAGGGGGGCAGAGACAGAGAGT
>JABXJY010000257.1 GCA_013375385.1 Desulfobacterales bacterium | reverse complement strand
CACACCCCGGGTCAGCCACTTTTCGTTGATGGCGACATACCGCAAGATTTCCGCCACGCCAATAGTTACTATAGCCAGGTAGTCGCCTCTCAGCCTGAGGGTAGGGATACCTATGATGAAGGCAAGGAAACCAGATGCTACTGCGGCAGCAATGAGCCCTAATGGCCATGCAATGCCATAGCCAACAGTATATCTCACCCCGAACAGATAAGATTCGCTGGGTGCTGAAATTAATATTGCGGCGGTATACGCCCCTATGAGGAAGAAGCCGGCTACTCCAAAATCGAGAAGCCCACAGTAGCCCCACCTCATGTTAAGTGCCAGGACGAGAATACAATAGATAGCAACTACTGTTATTATCCCTATTATGAAGGAGGTCATATCTAGAATCCCCTCTCCTTCCCCAGAATTCCACTCGGCCTAAGGAGAAGACATATGCACATAATTGCAAAGGCCAATGCTATCTTGTAAGGGGCTAAAGCCGGAAGGATGCCAGCGCATTCCGATGCCACACCGATTACCATAGCCCCAACAAAGGCACCTATAAGATTGCCCGTGCCTCCAAGGATAAGAGCAGAAAAAAGCAACAATAGGGCAGTAAAACCTGTCCAGGGAGTGAGCGTGGTGACTAAAGCCAAAAATACCCCTCCCAATCCAGCTGTTGCGGAGCAAATTGCCCACGTCCAGATGAATACCCGCTCTGTATCCACACCTTTGATCGTTGCAAATTCTAAGTTATCGGCGGTTGCCCGCATCGCTCTTCCTATGCCAGTATATCGGAGAAGAGCAAAGATACTACCCGTCAGAGCCAAGGACAGCCCTATCAGAACTAATTGTGTAGGGGTCACAATAAAGGGCCCCAATCTTAATCCGGTTTCAAAAGGAATGTTATATTTTTGCGGATTCGGTCCCCAGATGGCTAACTCGGTATTTTGGATGACAAAGGCCAAACCAAGTGATGCGATGAGTAATACCAAACCTCCATGGCCACGGAGTGGCTTAAAGATTATCCAGTAGAAAATTACCCCCAGGATTGCAGAGATGATTATAGAAAGCACAACAGAGACAGGAAAATTTATCCCCATGGAGACATTGAAAAAGAGTACCAGGTATGCTGTCAGCCCCAGCTGATCTCCGTATCCTAGATTAAAAAATTTGGCATTCCTGCAAAGTAGCGATAGACCGACAGCCGGAAGAGCCAATACTGCACCAGTGATAATACCAAATCCTAAATATACCATTCCGAACCTTTAAAATTTAAGCCCCAGGTGGGGCTACATGTCCTAAAACCTGGGGCTCATTTTTTACTTCCTCAACTTGAGCACTTCGGCTACAATTGGGCCAACCTCTTTGTCAGTCAAGGTACCTATTCTCTTTAGCTTACCTGCCTCAATAACCACTACCCGCAGGTAGGTAATGGCATTACCATACTGGTCAAAATCTTGACTACCGGCTACACCATCATAATCGATATCCTTGCCTTGATGGAGGAGCTTAGCCCCCTCAGCGAAGTTGGTAACCTTCTCTCCGGGTGGAGAGGAAACCTTGCGAATGTTATCCAGGATTGCCTTGCGATTAACCTCAGTAGAGGCCTCGAGGGCTAAAGCAATAATGTTCATGGCATCATAGGCGTTCTCTGAGAACTGAGCCACTGCAGGCTTACCAGACAGTGCCTGCAAATCTTTAGACCAGGCCTTATAGCGAGGTGATATGAGAGCAGCCGGATTTACCCCCCTCACACCTTTGGAAGCCGGCCAGGTAGCCTCAGCAAAATCATCATTGACAAAGTCAGTGCCGACCCATTGACCGCTAAGTCCTAACTCGGTCCATTCCTTAAATACTACTGCCCCCTCTGACGGTCCAAGTTCATACAAGATAACGGCAGGCTTATTTTTGGTTAGCCTCAAGAGCTCTGAGCGATAGGAGGGAGCTCCCGGTGTAATTGTGACATCCCCCACAATTTGAAGCCCCTTGGCCTTGCAGCCCGGCTTGACAACACCCTTGATGCTGGCAGCGCTCTCCGAATCCTCGAAGAACAAGGCAACTTTCTTGGCTCCCAGGTCTATAGCGTGGTATACCATCCCCGATCCCATCACGGTATCAGACGACACGGTACGGAACACAATCTTCCCACCATGAGGATCTTTATCCAGTGCCGTTGTGCCCGCCGTCGGAGATATTATCAGGTTCCTTCTTTCTGCCCCCAAAGGGATTACGGAACGTATCGTTAACGAAGTGGGACCGATAATTGCAAGTACCTTATCAACGTCCAGCAGCTTTCTCGCCGCAGCGACCGACGCATCCACCTTGCCCTCGGAATCTCCTTCAGCTTTTTTCACAGGACGCCCGTGTACCCCACCGGCCTCATTAATCTCCTTTATGGCTAAATCGACAGCAGGTACACAGCCACTAACCCAGGTAAAAGGCCCGGTGTAAGGAAGGAGTACCCCGACCTTGACAGGTTTCCCTTTTGGCTGAGCCTGGACAGCCGATAAAGGCACAATCATAAAAATAAGAACCAAAGCAATCAAAAATATCTTGCCTTTCATTTCCTTCACCTCCCCCTGAGATACATTAAACATTTAAGATTCTCGACCGCTTATCTAATTATTAAAAAATACTCGTCATCACCTCCTTTAACACTTATTTTGGGTAAGGCTGTTGAGCAGTCCCGCACATTGTTTTTACCAAAACAATAAACTATTTGTCAAGCAATAACAAAAATCAGTAAGAATTTTGTTACGTGATATCCCTGAAATTTCACCTGACGCCACTCAACCACCGCTATTCATATAGATAACTAGCTGATTTCAGTCAAATTCCCTATCCTGGCTGCAAGGCTTTCCAGCATGGGGGAAGATCTTTAGATCCAAAGATCTTGGTCCGATCCCAATCAGGGCTACACCTTTGAGGTAGTACGTGGCCATGGCCATACTAACCCAACTGAAATTACCCTCTGAACCCCTTACCTTTTACTGAAAACGAGATTCGCGCAGGGATAAGAAAAAGAATTATCTTGACATACTGTCAGAGGCTATGCAAAAAGCCAACAATACTGGTGGATTGATTCCAAAATAGTACCAGTTCTTGTATATTCATAAAAGGAGAGAGGAGGTGTTAAGATGAAAGCAGTATTCACCCTGATACCCGCAGAGTCGAGGAGGCTAATCGCAAAAGCTGTCGTGCAGATGGAGCAGATCAAGATCGCAAGACAAGAGGCCTATATCATCCTCAACGGTGGGACAACCAACGGCTACATAGCTCAAGAGCTTGTTGGGATGAGAGACCTGGAACCTCAAAAATTTACTGCAGGCACCAACACGCACAGGCTCCTGTGTGTGACCGATGCCGATAAGCGAACGCCCTTCCCAATCATCCTGTATAAGGGGGAGAGATCTTCAAAGACCCTCCCCGAAGCCTTACAGGACTTTCATATCGAGACCGTGCTGATCAAAGGGGCAAACGCAGTAGACCCTGAAGGAAATGTTGGTGTCATCACATCGGGTTTCGACGGCGGAACGATTGGGGCGACTTACGGCACTGCAACATCTCAAGGGCTGAAGTATATCTTCGCCGTGGGCCTGGAGAAACTGGTGGCCTCGGTCAAA
>JABXJY010000256.1 GCA_013375385.1 Desulfobacterales bacterium | reverse complement strand
GCTGTAACTTACCTACCGGAGCAGTAATGGAACTGTCAGAGGGTACGGATACGGTGAGAACATTAAGCACCTTACATGCTGTATATGATCCCAAGTATTGGAGGGAAAAGTTTGAGATAGTACTTAAGACGCTGGGCGGTGGATACGGCACCGCTGATGAGGGAGAATTTGAAACACGCATGGGTCTGTTTAGAAAATTAAGGTTTTTGCCCACCTTCACCTGTAGCCCTTACACTATCGGGATTCTTCCAAGACCGGGTGATGTATTATGCATGACGGGTTCATCTGGACAAGTGATTTCTAATTCATTTTTTGGTGCCCGAGCAGGGCGAGAGTCTGTCACCACTTGCTTCGCTGCAGCCATCACTGGAAAAACACCCCTGATGGGGCTCATAAAGAAAGAGAATCGATATGCAGAGGTTCTAGTCAAAATTGGCAAAGATATTGACCCTAGTAGC
This sequence comes from Desulfobacterales bacterium, assembly GCA_013375385.1. GTDB lineage: Bacteria > Desulfobacterota > DSM-4660 > Desulfatiglandales > B25-G16 > JABXJZ01. The sequence continues at coordinate 3,153 of JABXJY010000256.1, read as the reverse complement.
TTCACTGAAGCTGACTACGGGGCTTTGGGCTATCATATCGGTGAGGTTACGGGCCCGAGAAACGTGGCCATAGAGGATCTACCTAATGATATGTCATTTGAACATGAGAGGATGCTCGTTTCTCCTCTCCCGGTTTCAGGCGCCTGTGTTTTATGCCATGTCATTGGAGTAAGCCCCGAGGCTAATACATTAGAAGAAGTCCTGGGGGGCAAAAGACCTGATGTGATCGAAGTTGGCAAAAGGGAAATAGCAGAAAGCTACGAAAAACTAAATGATGCCAAGAGTAATGAGCTGGACATGGTGGCATTTGGTTGTCCCCACCTTACCATAACAGAAGTCGGGGAACTGGCCTCCCTGCTTGAGGGAAAGAAGGTAAGTCAGGACGTAACGCTTATGGTAGGGATTTCGAGACCTACTTATGTTTTGGCAAAGGATTGTGGGTATGCTGAAGTCCTTGAGATGGCTGGGGCTATAATTGTGAACAGTTGTGTTGGACCGTTAAACACCTTTATTTATCTGGAGGATGGAGCAGCCAGGGTCGCGGCTACAAACTCGGCTCGAGCTGCCCACTACATACAAAGAATGAGTGGGGGGAAGACTAAGACTTTTTACGGGGATTCAAAAAAATGCATACAAGCTGCAATAAAGGGAAGATGGGAGGAATGATATGAAACTGAAAGGTCGTACAGTTAATCCTGGAAAAGCTGAGGGAGAGGCGATTGTAGCCCGAATTCCCTTCTCCTTCTTAGGTGAATTAGAACCATCAACAGGAAGAATTCCTTCCCCCAGCCATGAGCTTTTTGGGCAGAGCTTAGCAGACAAAATATTCGTGTGTCCTACAGGAAAAGGCTCTAGTGTAGGCCCTGCTGTAGCTTATTTAGCGAAGAAGGCGGGGGTTCTGCCAAAAGCTATGATCCTTAGGGAGGTTGAGCCTGTCATTGCTGCAGCTATTCTGACAGCAGATATCCCGGCAGTGGACAAACTGGATCAAGATCCGTTGGAGGTCATAGAGACAGGAGACTACGTTAAAGTCGACGCCGACCAGGGAATTGTCGAGGTACTTAAGAAAGTCTAACCCGGCACCTTATGGCCAGGGAGGTAGATATACTTAGGCTCGGAAGGACTTTCATATGACTTTGATATCTTCACCTCAGTCGTCCGCCTACTTTTTCTATCTAACTAATATCAAGAGCAGGATGAATTCACCGGCCTTTACCGATGGTTCATTCTGACGATCTCCATTTGAATTGATCGCGGACCGCGGTACTGATTTCTGCTATCACTGGCAAGGATTTCACGTCTGAAAAATCAAGTATCCTGCTAGTGGTCGTAACCTCAACCATCCGCCGAAGAGCTTCACCTACTGTAGTCTTTAATCCTTTCCGAATGCCGGCCGGCACTATCGTATACCCTGAAAAAAGGTAGATGAAGGCCTTACATGGAATGTTTGGTTGGCGTCATTGACAATGACCTGGCCAATCCTTAACTTTTTAGACAAAAACGACGCTACGCAAGGAGGAAATGCGATTATGCGCTTTGATAAATTTACACTCAAGGCCCAGGAGGTTATCCAGAACTCTCAAGAGATAGCCTCACGAAAAGGCCATCAACAGATCGAGCCCGAGCACTTGCTCTATGCCCTTCTTGAGCAGAGAGAGGGCATAATCCCACCCCTTCTCGGGAAGATAGGTGTCAAGGAGGATGCTATCCTTCATGAGGTGAATGAGGCCCTTGATCAATTACCTTCTGTTAGTGGGGCTGGATATGGGAGCGCCTATATCTCCCCTCGATCAAAAGGGGTACTTGATCAGTCCTTGAAAGAGGCCGCTCAAATGCGAGATGAATATGTGAGTGTGGAGCACATTCTCCTGCCAGTAATTGAAGATAGGGAAGGAAAGGCAGCCAAGATTCTGGCCTCACATGGATTAACCAGGGATACCATACTGAAGGCCCTCATAGATATCAGAGGTGGCCAGAGGGTGACTGATGCAAATCCAGAGGACAAATACCAGGCTATAGAACGGTTCAGCCGAGATCTTACCGATATGGCTGAAAAAGATAAGCTTGACCCAGTGATAGGCAGGGATGACGAAATCAGACGGGTAATCCAGGTTCTCTCCAGGAGAACAAAGAATAACCCGGTTCTGATAGGCGAGCCCGGAGTAGGTAAAACTGCTATTGCTGAAGGTCTGGCCCAGAGAATCGTTCATGGAGATATTCCTGAAACCTTGAAAGACAAGAGGGTAGTGGCCCTCGACATGGGCGCACTAATTGCAGGAGCAAAGTATAGGGGCGAATTTGAGGATAGGCTCAAGGCCTTTCTAAAGGAAGTGACAGAGGCAGAAGGTTCTATTATTCTCTTCATAGACGAGCTTCATACCCTTGTAGGCGCCGGGGCCGCAGAGGGAGCGGTGGATGCATCTAATATGCTCAAACCTGCCCTGGCCCGGGGTGAACTCAGGTGTGTGGGGGCAACAACAATCAAGGAATACCGGAAGCATATAGAAAAGGATGCTGCCCTGGAGCGGCGCTTTCAGCCAATTGTTGTAGCTGAACCCAGTGTAGAAGATACCATCTCCATACTGCGGGGCCTCAAAGAGAAATACGAGGTCCACCACGGTGTCAGGATCAAGGACTCTGCCCTTGTGTCTGCTGCTGTGCTTTCCAACAGATATATTACCGATCGTTTTCTCCCTGACAAGGCAATAGACCTGGTTGATGAGGCAACCAGCAGGCTGAGGATAGAGATCGATAGCATGCCATCTGAGATCGATGATCTGAGAAGAAAGACAACCCAGCTTGAGATAGAAAGAGAGGCACTCAAGAAAGAGTCAGATAATCCCTCTAAGCAACGGTTGAAGAAGATTGATGAGGAATTGAAAGACCTGAAAGAGCAGGCAGATGAGATGACCAGCCACTGGCAGAAGGAAAAAGACATTATCGCCCAGATCAGGGGAATAAAAGAAAAAATAGACTCCGCCAAGTCAGAGGCCCAGCTTGCTGAGAGGCAGGGAGACCTCGCAAAGGCAGCAGAACTCAGATACAGTACTATTTTGGAGCTTGAAAAAAGGCTATCGGAGAAAAACAGCGAGCTCACTGAGCTCCAGTCCAACAGAAAGATGCTCAAGGAGGAGGTAGACAGCGACGACATTG
>JABXJY010000255.1 GCA_013375385.1 Desulfobacterales bacterium | reverse complement strand
GCCAGGTCTCACGTAGCTCAGGTTTGCCAAAAGACGGTGCATAATTGAGTGATTGATTGGGGGGTAAGTTTATGTATGACATGATGGAAGGCAGATGCATTGGCGCCCCCCCTTCTGTCGCAATACCTATGGTAGCGTTATATTTAGACGCCTTTTCCTTGGCCTCTGCTCCTTGAGAGAGGATTCCCTTGGGAAAGTAAAGATTTTTTCCCTTACTAGAGAGCATATCATAGATATTCGGATTGGCCTCTTGAATAATCTCATTTAGTTCCTGGGCAATCGGGTTCATAGTTCTCTACCTCTCTTTCATTTCTTATAGAGGGCTACAGCCCCATATCCAACTACTCTCCGCTTCTCTCGGTAGCCATGAATAGCTACATCCCCGCTATTTGCATAATGAAGTATCTTCACCCCATTTCCCCCGAGTTGTTTCACCGTCATCATGACCGTTACAATTGAACTCAATCCGCAGAGGGTAGTGGAAAGGTTAGGTACTCCTTTAGCAAGAAATTCAGCCTCTGAATTGAACACAAGCTCCGGGTCAAATTTCTCTATCAGAGAAAGGGTCTTTCGGTCAACCTTATTTGCGTTACCATAGTCTGGAAAATGGGACATATCAGAGGATGCTACAAAAAGGACATTTCTCTTTCCCACTGTCTTTGAAAGGGCCTTACTGATTCTTTCACAATTAGTTAAGGAAGGGATACCCATTACAATGGAAACAATGTCAAAATCTTTCAAAGCCCGTTGTAGAAAGGGAATCTGTGTCTCCACAGAGTGTTCCCTGATATGGGCCTCCCTGACAAAATGAAAGGGTTCTCCTATGCTTAGCAGGTGATCAACTATTTCCCTATTGACAGTAACCTTTCCCAGAGGGGTTGCACAGGCATCCCAGTTACCCACTGATGCTCCCTTGATATAAGCACGATGGCTTGGACCAATAATTATTACCGTATCGTAATTCTTATCCTTGATTTGTCGGTAAGAATATGCAGCTACCTGACCGGAGTAGACATATCCAGCGTGGGGGGAGATAAGCCCTAAGATCGTGCCGGTTATTTGCCTTTGATTGACATTTGAAAGAAAAGTATCAACTGTTTCTCTTAGCGCTTCCTGATCCTCAGGGTAGAAATAACCGGCTACCGCAGGTTTCCTTATCCTTTCTTTTGCAATACCAAGGGTAGAGGGTAGCCAGAGTACGATGGTAATGATAGCCAGTAAAGTCCAGCATCTGTGAAGGAAACCAGGACAATTCGGTCTTTTATTTTGACCAGTCACTGAACTTTGTTTTCTCCCTTCTCAGCAAAATAATACTCTGGAAAATTCTCTTAGCACAGTTTTTCAATCTATGCTAGGAGATTACGTTAAAAATGTCAACACCACCATCCTATGGACTGGATAAAATGGTAACAAAAAAAGGTGTACAGTATACTTTAACTGTTATCAACAACATGCTAGTTTGCTGTAATATTCTGAACTTGCTATGGTATGCAATTTTGCCTCTTCGAAAGTAGCAGAATCATCTCAAATGAAGCCGAGACCGGAACCACGTTAATGGCTCCCAAATTGCAGGAAGCATGACTGGAAGAAGTGCCATTCCCTACATCTCCATAATCTATCCCTCTTGATGGGTGGGTGTATCCATACCCACCTAGATATTGATACATTTTTCCCTTGATAAAAAAATCTATTCATATATCTATATATTCAACATAGTACAAAGGCGTGGGGCGCCTAATGAGAGAGTGTTATGGCCAGAGTCTGTGGATTTCAAGGGAAAGAGCTCAGACCATGGCCTGCGAGCTGGAATGTCACTTGAAGGGCAGAGGCGGTTTACGGCTGATTTTGCCTATGCCGGAGTACGATCGCTATATTGAAGAAATGAAGAATTGCTCTCTTTGGGATTAGTCGGTGAGGCGCAAGGTTTGCAAGCTCATGAGCAACCGTAATTAAGCAACGGGGAGTCATAAAACATATGGGGATGACGATAACGCAGAAGATCTTGGCGGATCATACTGGTCTGGGCGAGGTTTATCCGGGTCAGCCGATCAATGCAAGGGTGGACATAGCCCTGGGCAACGATATTGGCGCGCCGATAGCCATTGAGGGGTTTAGAAAGGCCGGCGCGGAGCAGGTATTTGGCAAGGAAAGGGTGGTTCTGATTCCAGACCACTTTACCCCGAATAAGGATATCAGGTCTGCGGAGCAATGCAAGATACTCAGGGAATTTGCCCGAGAACAGGGCCTTACCCAGTATTTTGAAGTGGGCCAGGCAGGTATCGAGCACGCACTCCTTCCGGAGAAAGGGATAGTACTTCCAGGTGATTTGGTTATTGGTACCGACAGTCACACCTGTACCTATGGCGCACTTGGCGCCTTTTCAACTGGCGTGGGCAGTACAGACTTTGCTGCAACCATGATTACCGGTGAACTCTGGTTTAAGGTGCCTGAAACAATAAAGTTAATCTACAGGGGAAAATTGAAACCCTGGGTGAGTGGGAAGGATTTGATTCTCTATACTATTGGGAGGATTGGTGTAGACGGGGCCCTTTATAAGGCCATGGAATTTGTCGGGGACACCATTGATCACCTCCCCATGTCCGGCCGGTTCACCGTGGCCAATATGGCTGTTGAGGCCGGGGCCAAGAACGGTATTTTTATCCCGGATAGCACCACGGAGGAGTATATCAGGTCCAGGGCCAAGAGGGGGTACCGGTTTTATGCAAGCGATGACGATGCCGACTATTCGGAGATCCTGGAGTTTGACGTATCCGAAATTGATCCCCAGGTTGCTTTTCCCTACCTCCCCAGCAATACCAAAGGCATAGGTGAGGTAGGGGAGATCTTTATCGACCAGGCGGTGATCGGTTCCTGTACCAATGGTAGGTTAGATGATTTAAGGGTGGCCGCCAAGGTATTAAAGGGTCACAAGGTCTCGGAGGACGTGAGACTGATCATCATCCCGGCAACCCCATCAATCTATAGACAGGCTATGAAGGAAGGTCTGTTTATGATATTTCTGGATGCGGGCGCAGTGATCAGCCCCCCAACCTGTGGTCCTTGTGTGGGAGGTCACATGGGTGTCCTGGCAAAAGGTGAAAGGGCTATTGCCACCACCAACAGGAACTTTGTCGGAAGGATGGGTCATCCAGACAGTGAGGTCTATCTATCCAATCCCGCATTGGCAGCTGCATCAGCGGTTTTAGGAAGGATTGGCGGTCCAGAGGAACTGGGCCATAGAGGCTGAAAAGGGAGAAAGGAGGCTTTCAAGGTGAAATTTAGGGGAAAGGCCTGGAAATTTGGCTCCAATATCAATACCGATGTCATCCTCCCTTCCTGTTATCTCAACGCAACAGATCCAGCAGAGCTGGCTCAACACTGCATGGAGAATGAAAATCCCACGTTTGGTAAAGAGGCTGAAGAGGGGGATATAATAGTTGCTGGAGCGAATTTTGGCTGTGGTTCTTCCAGGGAACATGCCCCCATAGCCATAAAGGCAAAGGGGATATCATGTGTCATTGCCAAGACCTTTTCCAGAATATTCTATCGAAATGCCTTCAATCTGGGCCTGCCCATCATAGAAAGCGATGAAGCGGTTGATGGAATCCAGGATGG
>JABXJY010000037.1 GCA_013375385.1 Desulfobacterales bacterium | reverse complement strand
GCTGCCAGCGATACCATGAGGCATTACAAGATGCCTCACCAGCAGCCCTCTCTCAGCTATACCATCCTTGTCTATTTTCAAATCACCCACCTGGGCATGCATCTCTTGAAAGGCCCCAACAGCCATTTCTCTATAATCTGGCGCATTGCAATATCTATCTGCCCATTTTTGATCCCAGAACTTAAAATCAGGCATATAGATATCAATGATTCCCCTCAGGAGCTTAAGTGTCTCTGCCCTCTCATAACCGCTACTATTATAGACTATTGGAATAGTCAGACCATGCTGTACCGCCAGCAAAAGGGCCTCCAGTATCTGAGGTACCACATGGGTGGGAGTAACTAGGTTTATGTTATGACAACCCCGACTTGCCAGCTCTATCATAATCGCTGCCATATCCTTTGCTTCGATTTCTGCTCCCTCGCGGAGATGGCTTATCTCGTAGTTCTGACAGAAAGAGCAGCGGAGATTGCAAGAACTGAAGAAGATGGTCCCTGAACCGAGTCTGCCAACCAGTGGTGCTTCCTCTCCAAAATGGGCATTAAAGCTTGCAACCTTTGCTTTCCTACCAGTTTTGCAGAACCCCTTTTCGTTATTCAAACGGTCAACCGCACACTGTCTGGGACACAGACGACATTCCTCCAACAGACTTCGGGCCTCTTCCACCTTTTCTAGAAGTCGCCCTTCTTTGTATAACTGAAGATAAGATGGCTCAAACATAGTGAACTACAACTCGAAGGATTCGCGATCCCCCATCACTCATTCGAATCCTCAATCTTTTTCTGCTCTATCATCCTCTTCTTTATCTCTTTTTCAAACCCCCTATCACTAGGCTGATAGAATATCTTTTCTCTGATTTTTCCAGGGAGATACTCCTGTCTTATCTGGCTCTCTGGGTAGTCATGAGGATAGATGTAACCCTTACCATAATTCATCTCTTTCATCAGTTTTGTTGGAGCATTCCTCAGGTGTAGGGGCACAGGCTGAGGACCTGATTCCTCAATCTCCCTTTTTACGGATTTTTCTGCCTTATAGAGGGTATTGCTCTTTGGTGCTGTGGCTAAATAGACCACTGCCTGGGCAAGAGAGAGCTCCGCCTCTGGCGGACCCACCTTTTCCCAGGCCTGATAGGCAGTGAGGGCTATCTCAAGAGCCCTGGGATTGGCCAGACCAATATCCTCGGAGGCAAACCGAATGAGCCGTCTACCTATGAAGAGTGGATCCTCACCCGCTTCCAGCATCCTATAGAGCCAGTAGATGGAGGCCTGGGGATCACTACCCCTCAGGCTTTTGTGAAGGGCAGATATAAGGTTGTAATGTTCCTCTCCGTTTTTGTCATACATGAGAGGTTTTTTATCCAAAGCAAGGGCAACAGTGGCTGTGTTTACTACCCTTTGATTATTCTTATCTGGTTGAACAAAATAACTGGCGGACTCCAAATTATTGAGGGCTGTCCGGGCATCTCCATGGGAGATGTTTATGATATAGTGCAAGGCATCTTCTTCGATCTGAACCTTAAGATCTCCGAGCCCCCTCTTTTTATCCTTAATGGCCCTGTTCAGGATGAGGGCCATGTCTTTGAACTCTAATGCCTTAAGGGTCATAACCCTGGTTCTTGAAAGTAGTGGTGGAATAATTTCAAATGACGGGTTCTGAGTGGTAGCCCCAAGGAGAATGATCAGGCCACTTTCGACATGGGGGAGAAATGCATCCTGTTGGGCCTTATTAAAGCGATGAATTTCATCAACAAAGAGGATGGTCGGTTTTAGCTCATATCGATAGGTCTTTCTTGCTGACTCAATTATTTCTCTTAACTCCTTGACCCCAGAAAGCACTGCCGAGAATGATTCAAAAGGGCAATTCGTGTACTTTGCTATCAATTTTGCAATGGTTGTTTTGCCTGAACCTGGTGGCCCCCAGAATAGAATGGAGAATAGATTACCGGTCTCAAGCGACCTTCTTAATGGCCTTGATGGACCAAGGATGTGATCCTGCCCTACCACCTCTTCAATCCTTTCTGGCCTCATCCTGGTGGCCAAAGGGGTTGTTTTAAGATCCATTATTTCATCCTGCCTCCATCTCCATTGCCTGTGAGGGTTCACTCCAGTAAAACATCACTGATGAACAGTCACCACAGCATTTTTAACAAGATCTAATGCCTTATCCACATAAATGGGTTTGCACATAATGAAATCTACACCAGACTCCTTTAACTCCTTTGCATCCAGTTCTCTATCCCATCCCCTCATGAGTATCACCGGGGTTTTTTGACTTATTCTCTTGATTTCTTTTGCCACACCCAGACCACTTACATCGGGCAGGCTGATATCAATCACAACAAGGTGAAACTTTCCTTTCCCCTTCTTAAATTTTCTTATTCCATCAAAACCGACTGAACAGGTGACTACCCTATAACCTTTGGCTGTCAATGTCCTGGCCAGTATATCCCTGGCTATATATTCATAGACAATAACAAGGATAGTGGCCTCTTTCACCTTGTTTCTCGCTAACTCCTTCATGAGTAAATCCAGTTTGAAAGAAGGTATATGGTTTTCAAAATGAGAACCCTAAACGCGAATCTCAAGGGGGTTTGTTCGGAAGGTTTTCTTTTATCTAAAAAAGCTTGAAGCTATCCTTTCATTGCCTTATTATAGCGTGAACAAGATTTCATTCATCATACGGCAGCTTTCATTTTTCTTTTTTACACTGGCCACCGATAGCTGCCGGGTAAACCTTAATCTATCTGATTTAGCAAAATTCGTCAAATACATATGTCAGCAGAACACAAGAATAAATCCACAAAGAAGGGCAAATCCCCCTTCATTCACTTGCACGTTCACACCGAATTCAGCTTGCTTGATGGGGCCATCAGAATAAGCAACCTGCTGGCAAAGGCTACCGGTTTTGGCATGGAGTCGTTGGCAATCACTGATCATGGGAACATGTTTGGGGCGGTAGGGTTTTACTCACAGGCTATAAAGGCTGGCATTAAGCCTATCATCGGTTGCGAGGCATATATAGCCCCTGGCAGCAGGAAAGATAAATCGCCCTCACCTGATGGTCAGCCAAATGCATATCACCTGGTTCTTCTTGTCATGGATGAGACAGGTTACAGGAATCTGAGCAGGCTTGTTACCTTGGGAAATCTGGAGGGATTCTATTATCATCCCAGGATAGATATGGAGACCCTGAGGGAATATAACGCAGGATTAATCGCCCTTTCAGGATGTCTCAAGGGCCATGTTCCCTATTTTCTTAAGATCGGAAGGGTGGAAGATGCCAGAAGGCACGCACGCCAGCTGGCATCGATATTTGACCATGACCGGTTTTACTTAGAGGTAATGGCCAATAAGATGCCTGAACAGATTGCTGTTAACAGGTCACTAAAAGAGCTGGCGCAGGAGCTTTCTCTCCCGGTGGTTGCCACCAATGACTGTCACTATTTAGATAAGGAGGATGCTGAAGCCCATGATATCCTGCTTTGCATCCAAACAGGCAAGAGTGTTGATGATCCCAACAGGTTAAGGTTTTCTAACAACGAGTTTTATTTTAAATCTGAAGCCGAAATGGCAGTTGATTTAGATGAATTCCCCGAAGCACTGGATAATACGCTAAACGTAGCTAAAAGGTGTCACTATGAAATGGAATTTGCCCAGTACAAATACCCTGTTTTTCAGGTGTCAGGGAGCCTTAGTCTGGAAGAAAAACTCGAGAAAGACGTCAGAGAAGGCCTGGAGAGGAGACTGGCTCGGAAAGAGGCCGTTGAGGGATCATTATCCAGTGAACTGAAGGAGGAGTATGAGGATCGTCTGACCTACGAACTGAAGACCATCAAGGAAATGGGTTTTGCAGGCTATTTCTTGATCGTGGCAGATTTTATCGACTATGCAAGGAAGTCAGGTATTCCTGTTGGTCCAGGCAGGGGATCGGCTGCCGGCTCCCTTACAGCTTATGCGCTTAGAATTACCGATATCGATCCGATCAAATATGGCCTCCTCTTTGAGCGGTTCCTGAACCCGGGTCGAATAAGTATGCCTGATATCGATATAGATTTCTGCATTAAGAACAGGGATAGGGTCATTGATTATGTGAGTGAGAAGTACGGAAGAGAAAACGTCTCCCAGATAATAACCTTTGGTACCATGAAGGCTCGTGCTGTTATAAGAGATGTTGGCCGCTCTCTCAATATGTCTTATGCAGAGGCCGATAGGATTGCCAAACTCATTCCAGAAGGCATTAATGTTACCTTAGATGAGGCAATAGAGGCAGAACCGCAGCTCAAGGCCATGGAAGAAGGAACGGATGATGAAAGAAGGCTTCTGAGGATTAGCAGGTCCTTGGAAGGTCTAACCAGACATGCCTCCACCCATGCCTCTGGTATAGTCATATCTGATAGGCCTCTGGTTGAATATCTACCCTTGTTTAGGGGACCCAACGGGGAGGTCATGACCCAGTATACTATGGATCAGGTAGCGCAGCTCGGACTTATCAAATTTGATTTCTTGGGGCTTAAGACCTTGACGGTTATCCAGGATACCGTGGACCTCATAAAGGAGACAACTGGCCACCTTGTTGACTTGGATGAAATAAAGATGGGGGATGATGAGACATTTAGATTGACCAGCGAGGGTAAGACAACAGGGGTATTTCAACTGGAAAGTTCTGGCATGAAAGAGCTCCTTAGGAACCTCAAGCCAGGTGTTTTTGAGGATGTCGTTGCATCGGTTGCCCTTTATCGGCCGGGTCCCTTGGGCAGCAACATGGTTGATGATTTTATTAAGAGGAAGCACGGTGAGATCAAGATAACCTTCCCATTGCCTCAGTTGGAAGAGATCCTTACAGAGACTTACGGGGTTGTTGTTTATCAGGAGCAGGTTATGAGAATCGCCCAGGTGCTGGCCAACTATACCCTTTCAGAGGCCGATCTATTGCGCAAGGCCATTAGTAAAAAACAGCCTAAGGAAATGGCCCGGCAAAGAGAACGTTTCTTGGCAGGCACAGCCCAGAATAGCATAGACAGCCACAAGGCACGGCACGTCTTTGAGTTGATAGAGAAATTTGGAGGTTATGGTTTTAACAAATCCCATTCAGTTGCCTATGCTATGATAGCTTATCAGACTGCCTATCTCAAGGCCCACTATCCAGTGCAGTTCATGGCTGCCTTGCTCACAGAGGATATGGGAAGTCAGGATAAGACCATCAAGAATATTGCTGAGTGCAAGGAAATGGGTATCCCCATACTTCCACCTGATATCAACGAGAGTCAGGTAGATTTTGCCGTTGTTGGGGATAGTATTCGCTTCGGTCTGGCTGCGGTAAAGAATGTTGGCATTAAGGCTGTGGAAGCGATTGTTGATGAGAGGGAGAGGAACGGGCCCTTTACGTCACTTACAGAGTTTTGCAGAAGGGTAGATAAATCAAAGGTAAACAAGAGGGTTTTGGAAGGCTTGATCCAGTGTGGCGCCTTTGATTTTACCGGGGTCTTTCGATCCAGGCTCTTTGCATCCCTCAGCGGTGTCCTCGCCTTTGGCGGGATTAGCGAAGACCCAAATCAGCTGAATATGTTTGACCTTTTTCCGTCCAAGGAAGAAGAGAGAACATTTGAGCCCCAAGACATTGATGAATGGGAAGATGATGAAAAGTTGCGGAGAGAAAAAGAATCTCTCGGATTCTATATCACCGGACATCCCCTGGATAGATTTACAGATGTAATAAAACAGTTGGCAATTACAACAACACTGGATCTTGGTGCAATTAAAGACAAATCGGTTGTTAGACTGGCAGTCCTCATTAATAGCATGCGAATAAAGAGGACAAAAAGAGGGGAAAAGATGGCAGTCATTAATGTGGAGGACAAAAGCGGCTTCACTGAGGTTGTGGTGTTTCCGGATGTTTTTGCTAAATGTGCCTCCCTCTTAAATGATGACAGGCCCCTTTTGATAACAGGAGAGGTCGAGGCTGGTGACAACCTGGTAAAGATCAGGGCCCAGGATATAGTTGCCTTGGAAACAGTGAAACAAAAATCGATGAAGTCAATAGTAATACCTGTCTCACAGGAGGGGCTTACCCGCTCCTGCCTCATGAGGTTAAGGGATCTTATCTTTAGATATCCGGGAGAATGCCGGCTCACATTTAGAATAGATCTTGATGGTGACAGAAAGGCAGCTGTAGCTGCCCATAGTCGCTATAACGTTACGCCCGAGGAGAATCTAATTGGAGAAATTGAGTCTTTGGTAGGGACTAAGGTGATACGTGAAGTGTAACATATGAGAATAAGAATCTCAAACAGGTGTATAGTAAGTCTTCTCTCCTACGTGGCAATATTTGCCTTAAGGATAATCCTCTTCACCTGTAGAGTTCAGTATATAAACAGGAAACATATAGATGAATTTCTTCTCGGAAGTAGAAAGGTTGTTATAACTACCTGGCATAGATGCGCCATCTATTTCCTTATTAAATATGGCTTTGTTCACCCTATGGTTCTGTTCTCTTCAAGTAAAGACGGGGATTTGCTCGCTGATTTCGCCAAAAAAGTGGGGGTTATTCCAGCCAGGGGCTCATCAACCAGAGGAGGAAAGGAAGGGTCCAAAGAATTGGTTGAATTCTTACATACTGGTGGGAGGGTTGTTGCCACGGTTGCTGATGGTCCACAGGGGCCGGCATTGAGGGCCAAACCAGGACTTGTCAGAATTGCCCAGAAATCGGGTGTACATCTTATGCCTATGACCTGGTCTGCTAATAGGGTGTGGGTGTTTGTGAAGGCATGGGATAAGATGATAATTCCCAAGCCATTCTCAAAGATAGTTATCTATGCATCAGAGCCATACCTCATTCCCGAGGAAGCTGAGGATGAGGAATTTGACAAGTATGTAAAAGCAATGGAGAGAACCTTAAATGTCATGACACGGGATGTTGATGCAATGGTTGATCATCATGATCCCAATATGGATTTGATCCTAGAAGAAGATGGTATTTGATCTTAATTCGTTATTGGTTGCTGGTTACCCGTTGCTCGGTGGCCTTTCTTCATAACGAGCACCCAGCAACGAGGAACGAGGAAATGGAACGAAAAATACGGAATCTGGCGAGTTTGGGCACCAAGAACTTCACTGTATATCTGGATGAGGTGAGTCTAAGAAATGGAAGAATAAGCAAGAGGATTTGTATTGATCATCCGCAGGCTGCGGCGATCGTACCTTTTGTCTCAGATGATGAGATCGTTATGGTACGGCAGTACAGGTATGCCTTGAGAAGGGAAACACTTGAGATTCCCGCAGGTAAGATCGATAGGGGTGAGAGCCCTGAGGAATGTATCAAAAGAGAGCTGGTGGAGGAGACAGGCTTTGAGGCAAGATCTATTAAATGGCTCTATACCTATGCCCCTGCTATCGGATACTCTAATGAGCTTATACACCTCTATGTAGGCAGGGATCTGACGAAGGTAGAGAAAAAGATTGATGAGAATGAGATATCATCCCTGGAGACCTTGCCACTTGAAGAGGTGTTAGGGATGATCAGGAACCGTAAGATAATTGATAGTAAGACGATTATAGCTCTGGCCTTTATTAGGCCCCTCGTCTAGGTCTACTTCTTTTTCTTTTCTTCTTTGGGGATCTGGTCAGGGGGGTAAACATATTTAGTATCTATATCATAGGTCCAGGGAAGGCCCCACCACTGCCAGCCATAAAAACGGCGATGATTGTAAGCAGGGATCTTGTTTCTTATGGCTAGTTGCCTATAAAACTTATGCTTGTTCTTATCTTCGAAGCACGGAAACGGTGGCCCCTCAAATCCATCCTTTACATTGTAGACATTCTTAAACCCGTTCTTTATAAGTTCCTTGGCTGCTAAGTTGCTCCTGGTACCATCCCTGCCTATTATAAGGAGGTTGTTGGTTTTTTGAAATCTGTTGCTTATCTCTTCAACAAAAGCTTTATTCTTATCATTAAATTGATATACCCAGCTCTCTCCGTTTTTTGCAAGTTTGCTAGTCAAGAAAAAGTAAGGAAAGTGGTAGGCCATTAGTGGGTGGCCTATGAATTGATATTCTGCCCTTGTTCTAACATCAATCAGATATGTATTAGGAACGGTATTGAGCATATCATAGGCCTCAACAGATAAGATATCCTTCGGTTCCTGGGCCCGGGCAGGCGCCTGGGAAAAGGTAGTTAAATAGATGAAAGATCCTAATAGAATAAAAAGTAGCTTCTTCATATTGATCAGCGTTCTCCTTGACTATTTTTTAACTATCTTATCTAAGATTACGACTGAATTAAACAGAGTTGTCTTTGTTTGTCAATAAAAAACTCTATTGTTTTTACTTGATTTTGCTATTTGTGTTTTTTGAGTTTGTTGGGTCGATCGCCTAAACCTGGGCGATTGAGAAATTCAGGAATTACTACAGAGTTAGCTCACTTTGATTTTGTTGGCTTTGTCGGGACAGGAAGGAGGGGCAATGACACCAAGCAAGGTATTTTTTTCCGATTTAAGGGCTACTGCTAATAGAAATATGTTTGCAAAACTGAAACAGCTCTTGCATCAAGCAGGCATGGATAAAGCGGTAAGTCCTCGTAATCTGGTGGCTATCAAGCTTCATTTTGGTGAGGAGGGCACCACCGGCTTTATCAGGCCTATCTTCATTCGCCGGATAGTAGACAGAATAAAGGAATTAGGTGGTTTCCCTTTCTTAACCGATACCAATACTCTCTATAGAGGGTCAAGAAGTCATAGTGTTTCTCATATAGTGACTGCCATAGAGAACGGTTTTGCGTACTCCGTAGTGAATGCTCCCATTATTATTGCGGATGGCTTGAGAGGTTCATCTTCAGTTAAGGTACGGATAGATCAGGAAATGTTTGAGCTGGTGGAGATAGGCAAAGAGATAATAGATGCAAATGTATTGATAGGTGTCGCCCATTTTAAGGGGCATGGGCTCACAGGTTTTGCTGGAACAATCAAGAATATAGGCATGGGTTGTGCCTCCAGGCATGGCAAGCTTGAACAGCACTCTGATCTTTCACCTAAGATGAATAAGAAGAGATGCACTGGCTGTGGTGAGTGTGCGGCGTCCTGTGCGCAGGAGGCTATTTCCGTTAAAGAGGAAAAGGCGGGTATTGATCCAAAAAAGTGCATTGGCTGTGGTGAATGCATAATTATCTGTCCCAAATCAGCAATCGGTGTTCGGTGGAGCAGGGATATACCTATTATACAAAAGAAGATGGTGGAATATGCCTTTGGAGTCCTTAAAGAAAAGGAGGGAAGGGCATTCTTCATCAACTTCTTAACCCAGATATCACCATTGTGCGACTGCAACAGATATACCGATGCCTCAATAGTGCCTGATATCGGTATGGTGGCCTCCACTGACCCAGTAGCCATTGATCAGGCTTCAGCCGATATGGTTAACCAGCAGGCTGGATTACATGGCTCATGCCTTAAGGTGAATACCATGCCAGGGGAGGATAAATTTCGGGGTCTTTATCCTGAGATAGATTGGGGGTTTCAACTCGATTACGCCCAGAAGATAGGCCTGGGGACCCGTAGTTATGAATTGATAGAGATCTAGAACGTTGATATCTCCTTTGTGAACTGGCGGGATTCAATTCTCTGACGCCATGGGATTCAAAAGAGGTGATATGATCAATCTCGAATTTAGGATGGAGGATTGATTGCCGGACCTCTCTTGATAGGCCAGAAACTCTGGACACCTGTCTTTAAGAGGACATTTTTCCTTGCATATTCGAACATTTATCCGCGGATTATTCTTCTTCCTCGTGCAAAACAAATAATCAGCCATTAGCTATCCTTTCTAAAGATAAAGTTGTTTACAATTAAGCATATTTATGCTATAATTTTTATATTTAATAACATAAAGAAATTAATATGTCAACTATTTTTATCAAATCATTATGCAGAAGTAAAAAGAAACCATCTTGTACTTTACCTTCCCTCAGATGGGATAGAATTTTTCTCCTCTCTATTACCATTGCAATGATTGTTGTATTCTTCCTCATTCTTTTCCGATCAGGTGATGATATAGCAGCCACAGAGGAATTCATTGCTCCTTCCTTGGTCAGCTATAGTGATTATTTTGAGTCAAGGCAGAACTGGTCTTTTAACCATAAAAGGATAAGAGAACGCTTTGTAAAGGGTAAAACATTTTACGAGATTTTGGCTGGATACGGCCTCTCAGCTCTGCACATCATACGAATAGATGAGGCAATTAGGCCGTTCTTCAATATGTCCAAGACCAGACCAGGCCAGATAGTGGATATCTGGCTCAATAAAAAGAGCGGGAAAGTAGAAAAGATTTCCCTGCATCTATCACCAGAGAAGACCCTCCCTATTATCAGGAATGGTGATGATTTCCTCCCGAGCCTTACTTCTCCCTTGAAGATAACCATTCCAACCGCAATTAGTGGAGGGGTTTCTAACTCCTTTTATCAATCCGCTATTGACAGGGGTATCCCCTCTGAGGTTATTATGGAGATTGCAGATATCCTTGCGTGGGACATAGACTTTTTGGTTGATATCAGGCCAGGAGATACTTTTCAGGTAGTTCTTAATAGGTACTACAGGCAGGGGAAATGTATAGGCCATGGAAAGGTGCTTGCAATCAGGTTTGTCAATCAGAAGAGGGTTCACGAATCCTTTTATTTTACTGATTCTAAAGGTAGATCAGGCTATTATGACAGGAAGGGGAGAAGCCTAAGAAAGGCCTTTCTGAAATCTCCCCTGAGATATAGCAGGATCAGCTCTTACTTCTCTTCAAGGAGGTTCCATCCGATTTTGAAGATCTACAGGCCCCACCATGACATTGATTATGCTGCGCCCACCGGAACACCGGTGGAGTCTGTAGCAAGGGGCCGGATATCTTTTATTGGATGGAAGAGTGGATATGGACGCTACATAAGGATACGGCACAACCATAGATACCAAACTGGCTACGGGCATTTCAGCAAGTTTGCAAAGGGTCTCAAGAAAGGTTCAAGGGTGAGGCAAGGTGATGTGATCGGCTACGTTGGTTCATCCGGACTGTCAACGGGACCCCACCTTGACTTTAGCGTAAGTGAGAGGGGAAGGTTTGTAGATCCCCTCAGAATCAAATCTCCCCCTGCCTTTCGATTGGATAGAGCAGACAGGAAGAGGTTTAATGAGCTGGTCGTCCAGATGGAGGAGGTATGGCAAAAATATCATACTTCTTGATTGTGTTATCTTTAACTACGTTACCTGTTCTATCATCAATTGGATACCCCTATATACTTCCCCCATCTCAGATTATAGAATTTATGGCCAATAAATTCGCCACTATAAAGACATTAAAGATAGTCCAACTTACTAAAATCAAGGACCTGGATCAACAAGAGGAAAAGGTATTTGGGGAGATCCTCTATTTGAGGTCTCCAGCTTTCTACAGGTCAGAGATCGCGGGCCAACCCAGTAAACGTCTCATCATCCATAAGGGCACCAAAACCTTGAGAATTGTTGACAGGGAGATTGCCTCCGAGGGGGAGAGTCAGGATCCCCTGTATCGTTTCCTTATGTTAGCCCAAGATCCAGAGCGATTATTGAAAAGACTTAAGGCAGTGGGTATAAACCTGGATAAGGCATCCCTCACAAGGTTTGAGGGTCGAATAGCATACCTGATTGGGGACAAAGAAGAGGGGAGCCCCAAGCTTCTTGTTGATAAGGACCTATTCTTGCCCCTCCTTCTCCAATATGGTAATGTCCTTTTCCGTTTTTCCGATTACCGGGAGCTCAAGGGGCAGACCTGGTATCCCTACAGGATCGTCTATTCATCCAATGGGGCTATTACAGAGGAATATAACGCAAAGGACATCACAGCAAACCCATCTATTGATTTGTCTCTATTTGACATACCCCTGATCAGATCCCAATTTGGTAAGAGAGGGCTTAAAGCAGACAAGCAGTAATCAAGAATCCCTTTTATCTCTCACAGAGAGCACAGGACACAGAGCATTGATCTGGATTGCTGAGGGGGCAATCCAGATCAATGCTCCATCTAGCTCTTGCTGGAAGTTTGCCTCGTTCCGCCTCTGGGGGAAGTATTTGGCCCGATCCGCCTGATGCGGAAATCAGGCCGAACTCTTTATCTCTGTGAGCTCAAGCGACTGCAAGGAGCGGGCGAGAGAAATCCACCATCGGTCATGGATGAATCCTCAGAAAAGACATATATTCAGGTCGCCGTGACGCTTCCGGTCAGCGCCACATTCACCTATACGGTAACGGGTGATTTCATAAAGAAGGCAGAGGTGGGCAAAAGGGTCCTTGTTCCCTTCTCAGGGAGGAAGGTGACCGGCTATATCCTCAGAATTATCCCGCCTAAAGACAGAAAAGGCCTAAAGGACATAATCAATGTCAGTGATCCCTACCCCCTTTTCCCGCCAAATATGGTCGAATTCTTTGAATGGCTGGCCAACTATTACCACTATCCAATCGGCCTCATAATTAAAACAGCCCTTCCAACAGGTTTAAATGTGAATGTCCCGGATGGCACCGAGATGCCCTCAAGGGGATGGCTGGACAGGGTTGGCCTCTTAAAGAGGGTGTTTATCACAGTAAAGAGAGGTGCTACTATAGAAAGGTCTCTTTTTGACCATAAAAGGGTAGCAAAAAACGAGCCTGAATTCCTGGAGATGATTATCAAAAGGAAAGAGGTCTCCTTACGTGAGGTAACGGAGGCCTTTAGTAATGGGGCCTACCTCGTAGATAAATGGGTTAAGAAGGGCCTCCTAAAAAAATCTCTCAGGCCGGTTGTAAGGGACATAGCAGGTGAAACCCTCCTTGTTTCCCCCTACCCACCATCTCTCAATTCAAAGCAGAAAGAGCTCTTAGAGAAGATAACAGTGAAGCTCAGGGAGAATTCCTTTTTTACCTATCTCTTGCACGGAGTAACGGGGAGTGGGAAAACAGAGGTCTACTACCATGCTGTAAGGGTTGCTAAGGAGCTTGGACGGCAATCCATAATAATGGTACCGGAGATCGCCCTGACTGTTTCGCTGGCATCCCTCCTCAAGGCCCGGCTCAGCGGGAGGGTGGCTATCCTTCACAGCAGTCTCTCACTGGGAGAAAGATACGATCAGTGGATGAAGATAGTAAAGGGAGCGGTCGATGTAGTCATAGGTGCCAGATCTGCCCTCTTTGCCCCCCTCTCCAGGCCTGGACTCATTATTGTTGATGAGGAGCATGACCTTTCCTATAAGCAGGAGGAAAAATTCCGCTACCAGGCCAGGGATGCTGCCATCGTTAGGGGCAAACTAGCCAATGCCCTTGTCGTGCTTGGTTCTGGAACCCCTTCGATACAGTCTTACCGGAACGCCGCGAGTGGGAGATATGGCCTTCTTACCATGCCAGAAAGGATCCTGAAGAGGGAACTTCCGGATATAACAATTATTGATATGACACGTTTTGAGGGCAGTCCCGCTGCGCGGGATGATAGTATAATTAGTCCACCGTTAAGGGAGGCTATTGGAGAAAACCTGGCCAGCGGAAAACAGATTATCCTATTTTTGAACAGGAGGGGATTCAGTGCCCTCTATCTGTGCAGGTTTTGCGGAGAGGCTGTCAGGTGCCCGAACTGCGAGGTGAGCCTGACATACCATAAGTATGGAAACAATCTGCTCTGCCATTACTGTGGGTTTAGGATTCATCCCCCGGATAGATGCCCATTGTGCAACAGGCAGAACCTAAAACCATATGGATTTGGCACAGAAAGGGTGGAGGAGACATTAAGGGAGGTATTTCCAGAGGCGCGGGTGGAGAGAATGGACAGGGATACCATGAGATATAAGGGTAAAGTGCAACAGGTCTTGAGGCGATTCTCGCAGCACGAAACAGATATCCTCGTCGGGACACAGATGGTTACCAAGGGCCACGACTTCCCCAATGTAACCCTTGTTGGAGTGATCTCTGCTGACCTGTCCCTCAGTTGCCCAGATTTCCGCGCCGGAGAGATTACCTTTCACCTGCTCTCCCAGGTAGCAGGGAGGACCGGAAGAGGAGAATCGCCCGGGAGGGTAATGATCCAGACATTCAATCCATCCCACTATGCAATCACTGCCGCAAGAGATCATGACTATCAAAGGTTTTTTTCACGGGAAACAGGTCTCAGGCGGCAGCTCAACTATCCTCCATTTTCCTCATTGGCCATTTTGCGCTTCCTCGGAAACAGCAAGACCAAGACGGAGAAAATAGCGCAGCATATGGGTATGAGAATTGGCGACATGGTAGGAGAGGTGAAAAAGGGTAAAAAGGATCTAGAGGTTCTTGGTCCAGTTGAGGCCCCAATGGCAAAGCTAAAAGGGAAATACCGGCAACAGATCCTTATCAAATCTCACTCTTCAAAGGTCCTCAACTTATTACTGAAAGGGGTACATAAGGGCTCTGCCAAAACCCTAAGTTCAAGCGGGGTAAGATTAATAATCGATGTTGACCCATATCAGATGATGTAATGATGATTATAGACTTCCACACTCACATCTTTCCACCTGAGGTCAGGGATAAAAGGGAGGAATTCTTTGACCATGAACCGGCCTTCAAGCTCCTCTATAGTGTTCCCGGATCAAAACTCGCCGGGGCAGAGGGGCTT
>JABXJY010000254.1 GCA_013375385.1 Desulfobacterales bacterium | reverse complement strand
GGAATAAGCGGGATAACTGCGACAGTTGAAGCTGCTGAGGCAGGTTATGAGGTCTGCCTCATAGAAAAGAACCCGTATCTGGGCGGGAGGGCGATTATGATGAACCAGTATTTTCCAAAGCTTTGCCCGCCTACATGTGGAATGGAGATCAATTTCAGACGGATCAAGAGCAATCCCAGAATCACCTGCTACACAATGGCCGAGGTTGTGGAGGCACGCGGTGGCGAGGAGGCCTATGATGTAAAGATCAAGATCAACCCCAGATATGTGAACCAGCGATGCACCTGCTGTGGGAAGTGTGCTGATGTCTGTGAACTGGAGATTCCCAATCCCTTC
Organism: Desulfobacterales bacterium; assembly: GCA_013375385.1. Lineage (GTDB taxonomy): Bacteria > Desulfobacterota > DSM-4660 > Desulfatiglandales > B25-G16 > JABXJZ01. The sequence continues at coordinate 3,324 of JABXJY010000254.1, read as the reverse complement.
AACTATGAAATGGACAGGATCAAGGCGGCCTATCTCCCGCACGAGATGGCCTTTCCGATGCGCTATGTATTGGCCCCTGAAATCATTGGAACAGAGGATGCAAAGCGATGTGAGGAGGCCTGTGAATACGGAGCCATAGACCTGGATATGGCCCCGGAGACCATCGAGCTGAATGTTGCTTCCATTGTGGTGGCAACAGGCTGGGAACCTTACGATGCAACCAAGATCGATAACCTCGGTTTTGGCGAAGCGACCAACGTTGTTACAAACGTTATGATGGAGCGGTTTGGGGCGGCAAATGGTCCAACAGGGGGCAGGATCATTCGGCCATCGGACAGCAAAGAGGTCAAGAGCATCGCCTTTTGTCAGTGCGCTGGCTCAAGGGACGAAAATCATCTTCCCTTTTGCTCGAGGGTGTGCTGTCTTGCTTCCCTGAAACAGGCCCATTTCGTTCGACAGCAATACCCGGTCTCCAGGGTCTATATCTTCTACATCGATCTGCGTGCCTTTGGTCGAAATGAGGATTTCCTCGCGGCAATCCAGAAAGACGACAACGTCCAGTTGATCAAGGGTAAGGTGGCAAAGATCACCGAGGATCCGGAGACCAAGGACGTGATCGTGGAGGCGGAGGATACAGCTGCTGGAGCCATCTCCAGAGTTCAAGTCCATATGGCCGTACTGGCTACCGGGATGGTTCCATCTACCGCTAACCAGAAAATCCCAGGCCTGGAGCTCGGTTGCGATGAGGATGGATTCATCCTCGATACCCCGGGAATTTATGGGACAGGATGCGTCAAGCGCCCCCTTGATGTGGCAGCGTCGGTTCAGGATGCTACCGGAGCTGCCCTGAAGGCGATTCAAACCACGGTGAGGAGGTGATCCGATGGAAAAGAGGTTCGGAGTTTATATCTGCACGGGTTGCGGGATAGGGGATGTGATCGACGCAGAGAAACTTTCTCAGGTGGCTACCGGAGAGTTCAAGGTGCCGATCTGCAGAACCCACTCCTTTTATTGCAGTCAGGAAGGAATAGATCAGATCCGGAAGGATATCTCAGAGGAAGGCGTGAATGCCGTAGTGATCGCAGCCTGCTCGCCCAGGGTGAATAACCAGGTATTCTCCTTTGATCCAACAAAGATGGTCTTCGACCGGGTAAACCTGAGGGAGCAAGTTGCCTGGAGCCACGAGCCTAAGCCAGCAGAGGGAGAGAAATTCGACGAAGACATCCAGATGCTGGCACAGGACCAGGTCAGGATGGGGATCGCCAAAGCCCAAAACATGGATCCCCTGGAGCCCTTTGAAGGGGAGATCAGCAAACGAATTTTGGTCGTTGGTGGTGGGGTGACGGGTATGACCTCGGCCTTAGAGGCGGCAAAGGCAGGATATGAGGTTGTCCTCGTGGAAAGAGAGCCTTCTCTTGGCGGGTTTGCCACGAAGTTGTTCAAACAATATCCAAACACTCCCCCCTATCGTGAACTGGCATGCACTGATTACGAATCCCAGATCCGGGCGGTGGAGGAGGAATCCACGGTGAAGGTCTATACATCGGCATCCATCGAGAAGATCTCTGGAGCTCCGGGGATGTTCGATGTATCCATCAGGCAAAATGGAAATGTCACTGAGGAGCGGATCGGCGCTGTGGTCCTTGCCTCAGGATTTGAGCCCTATGATGCCACAAATCTCGACCATCTCGGCTTTGGAAAGAGTGCAAACGTGATCACCAGCGTGACCATGGAGGAGATGGCGGCCAGGGGGAGCATTTCTCGTCCCTCAGACGGCAAGACAGCTGAAAGTGTGGCCTTCATACAGTGTGCGGGATCGCGTGATCCGGACCACCTGCCCTACTGCTCCACGGTCTGCTGCATGACATCCCTGAAACAGGCGATGTACGTAAGGGAAAAGAACCCAGATGCAAAGGTCTACGTCTTTTACAAGGATATTCGGACACCGGGCCAGTACGAGAATTTCTATCGCCGTGTTCAGGAGGACGAAGGGGTCTTCCTGACCAAGGGAGAGGTCTCATCGGTCTCGGAGAACGGCGACGGGTCAGTCATCATCGAGGTGGACGATACCCTTTTGGGTGAGAAGATCAGTGTCAAGGCAGATCTCGTTGTGCTTGCAACAGGCATGGTCCCGAGGACGGCCCTGGGGGAAGAGGAGGTGGTCACGGTCGAGGAGGAGGACGAAAAGAAGAAGGACATCGCTTCCCAGTTGTTGACTCCCCTCAAGATCATAAAATCAAATACCCTGAATCTCGATTACCGGCAGGGCCCAGAGTTACCAGATCTGAAATATGGCTTTCCCGATTCCCACTTCATCTGCTTCCCCTACGAAACGCGCAGGACAGGAATTTACGCTGCGGGCCCGGTCAGGCAGCCCATGGACATGGCCTTCAGCATGGAGGATGCAAGAGGGGCCGCACTAAAGGCAATCCAGAGTGTGGAAATGGTCTCCGTCGGAGGAGCCGTGCATCCCAGGTCAGGGGACATGTCCTACCCCGATCTCTACATGCATCGATGCACTCAGTGCAAGCGCTGCACCGAGGAGTGCCCCTTTGGGATGTACAACGAGGACGAGAAATTTAACCCTCTTCCGAACCCCACGCGCTGCCGGCGCTGTGCCATATGCATGGGATCCTGTCCCGAGAGGATCATCTCCTTCAAGGACTACACGGTCGGAATGATAAGTTCCATGATCAAGGCGGTGGAAGTACCAGAAGAGGAAGAGGAAAAGCCTCGAATCCTCCTTCTGGCATGCGAAAACGATGCCTACCCGGCCCTCGACATGGTAGGACTGCGCCGTGGTCGGTACAATGCCTACGTGAGGATCATCCCCCTTCGATGTATCGGATCGGTTAACCTGGTCTGGATTGCTGATTTGCTCGCCAAGGGCCTCGATGGGGTATTGCTCTTGGGTTGCAAGCACGGGGAGGACTATCAGTGCCACTTTATAAATGGGAGTGAGCTGGCCAATTACCGAATGACAAAGATCCAGGAGACACTGGATCGGCTTGTCCTCGAGTCAGACCGAGTCCGCATCGAGCAGATCGAGATTTCCGACTACGACCGAATACCCACGATCATCGACGAATTCCTCGAGACCATAGAAAAGGTAGGACCCAACCCCTACAAGGGACTTTAGGAGGTGGCAACGATGCCCCAGGCAACTCGGATTGAACCGGATTTGGGGTTTATCAAGGATGTAATGGCCAAGGGAGGGGATACCCTCAAGAACTGTTATCAGTGTGCCGCCTGCTCGGTAGTATGCAATCTCTCCCCGGACGATCGCCCTTTTCCAAGAAAGGAGATGATATGGGCCCAGTGGGG
>JABXJY010000253.1 GCA_013375385.1 Desulfobacterales bacterium | reverse complement strand
AAGGCTTCAAGGTATATTAAACTTTCATCTACTGTATGTATATCGAAATTTTTACAGACTTCAAGTATATGGCACGTGAACTAAGAATCCGTACTGTAGAAACCAACTGCGATATATTGTGAATTTATTTGCTCATATACGGGTGAAAACTCTCCCATCATTATCTATCAGGAATGGTGTTTTCATTCCTAGTTCCGAGAGCTAAAGGCCGAGAAGGATCCCCTGCCAAATACAGCGTTTGAGTTGGAAACGCAAAATCGATGCCCTCCTCATTAAAACGGCGAAATACCTCCTTGTTGAATCTCTCTGTAAAAGCTATAAAGTCCCAGTAGTTAGGGGGGTGGTACCAGTAAATAACCATAACATTCAGTGAATCTGAGTTGAGATCGTTAAAATATATACGGGGAGGTAAGTCCTCATGCATGCCCTCATGATTGTCCAAAATCTCCTTCACAATTTCTAGAGCACGATCAATTTTTTCGGGAGGGGTGTCATAAGTAATGGTTAAGTTGGCAACGCGCCTGATATATGGACGCTTCCCAATGTTTTGGATGGTCTTGTTGGCGAGGGTCCCATTAGGAACTGTGACCAGATGGCCGTCCAAGGTTCGTATTTTGGTCGAGCGTAATCCGACCTCTTCAACGGGCCCGTCATGTCCATCGACAAAAATACGGTCACCTATCTCAAAGGGTTTATCGATAAAGAGAACAACGGAGCCAAAAAAATTTTTGACTGTATCTTGGGCCGCTAAGGCAATGGCCAAACCACCAATTCCGAGACCTGCAATGATAGAGGTGATAGGCTTGTCGCTGAGGATTTGTGTGATTTGAACTAATATGAGAATTACTATAGTTACCCGAAGGCTTTTCCGAAGAATGGGTACAAGCATGTCGTCGAGCTTGCTTTCGGTTTTTCCGGCCATTTTGGCTAGCCAGGTGGTCGGAATATCTACCAACCAGTAAAGAAAGTAACCAATACCAATGCTTAGGAGGATTGCACTCGCAGTCTCTGATACTTCGGCTACTTTCGATTTCAATTCTAGAAACAGGAGGCCAACAGATATTCCAAAGGCTGCAAATAAAAAAACCACGCCGCGACCAATAGCGTTTAAGGCTGTCGCGGCGATAAGACGTTTTTGGTTTTCAAATTTTATTGCCGACTTATGCAAAACAAATTTCGCCACCCTTCCAAGGAGCAGGGCGATAACAATAACCCCGAATAACGCAATAATGCGCCATAGTCTATTCCCGGCTACTTCAAATGTTATAATTGCCGTTGAGATATCCATAACTAACCTCCAGATTGAAATGTTAAGTGAACTTAGTGAACTCTATGAACAACAATATATAAGAAATCAAAAGCCAAATATAGGGCTTTCTGTAATTCACTCTGGAAGTAAAAGAATTAGGGTCTTAATATCACAAACGTCTTTCGATGAGGATGGTTTGGCATTCTTCGCTATCAATTGTAGTGAGAACAAAATAACGAGCTTGGTGTGGGTGGGTTTTATTGCTGAACGAATATTTGCTATCTGTTTATTCAGGTACCGTAAGTGATTCAGAGGCAATTCGCTGGATGGATATTCTTCACGGGAAATAGTTCAATCGCAATTAAACAACTTCCTCTTTTCTTTCAATGCAGGGTTTCATCTTGAACTAAAGGAATCTGTAATCGCTTGTCTTCACTTCAGCTCAATCTGTGCGAAGAGCTGGAAAGTATTCCTAATGCGCCTTATCTCAACATACCTTTGCCAGTGTCTGTCAGCACCAATGCACCTTTCCATCCCTTCTGTTACTTGGCGACCAGCACCACCGCATTCCGATAGACACTGATTGCCTACTCTACCTTCCCTTGCTGGATCTGGGCTGTCACTACTCTTCCCTCACACATTTTTCGCGACCTTCCCGCTTATCGTGTTTTTAAGTTCTCTATTCCTCCGCCCCGGGTCGGTACCCTGACTCCTATAGATTCGGTCCTGTAGAGCCCCTTTCTTAACTGACCACCTTTGTAGCCTAGCTTGTATGCCACCTTGCTGGCAAGCCTGCAGGCTCCCCGCAAGAGACCCTCGTAGGGACGTAGAAGAAAGGATACGACAGTGAATCGCGTCATGCCGTCGACTTGTAGATCGCAATTCACCTCGTCGACACCAAATTGCTGCCGTGCTTTCTCGAGGTAGTAGGCGAATCGGCTGTACTGTAAGACAAAGTCGTGAATCGTTGTCGGGCATTCAAAATAGACCAGAGCTTGGCAGGAGAAAGCACAGAGTTGCTTAGCTCCACGACACGAGTAGTAAATAAACAGATCATCTGCCTGATCGTCGGGCAACTCCAACGTGCGGTAGAACTCCCTAGACATGGCGAGAGCACGCCCATAGAAGCTCCAGTAGGAAACAGGCTTCCTCCTCCTGCGCTCGTTTTCTAGAATATAATCAAAATAGCGCGCAGCTCTTGCTGGATTACTCTTAGAGCCCGTCAGGACTGGTAGCACATTGGCACCAACCAAGATTGCCTGGCTCTCATAAATTGGTCGAATCAGATATTCAAGAACCCTTTCATGGGCAAGTCTAACGTCTGCGTCAAGGAGAACGAGAGCGTCTGAATCGGCGATGGAAACCGCGGTGTTGATCGAATGGTTCTTTCCTCGTCTCTCCGGCTTGGTAATGATTCTTACTCGCTCATCCTTATTGTGAAACTCTGACACAATTTGGTCTGTATTGTCTGTGCTGGCGTCCGAGATTACGAATATCTTGTCGATCCAAAGCCAATCGGTACACTCTGCAGAGATGACATCCTTCAGAATATCGGCTATGCAGGTCTCCTCGTTATATGCGGCTATCGCAATACTGACATTTAACCGAGGCCTGCCCTTGCCCACAACAGACTCCTCCCCTCCGGGATCACTGAGGATAGCTGTAAGATTTTTCTTGAAGCTCTCAGTGGTCATGGGATCACCCCCCTTGATGAACCAAATCAAAAGGGTTAAGGTGATCAATTTTCCAAAGGAATTCTGATCTCAGCTTAAGGATCAGCCTGCAGGTGGGTTTAAGATGCCGGGGAGTAACAGATTATAGAAAAGGCGATTCCCCGCCTCACCTGTCAAGCGAATCGTCAAGTGAGTCCTCTCCCCAACAGTGACGAGAGTAGCCACAACTTTCATTTCATGAAGAAGCCTAGGTAACCCAGGAGGGAAAGTCAAGCCAATTCGGTCTTGGGTTCACCGTGGCTCGGAACCATCACAAAACAGAGCATTTTGGGTCGGTAAGAGTTCTCTGAGAGTGACGATATCTCCTAAGAATCAGAACCCGTAAGAAGTCGATTCCCTTGTTACACGACATCTGATTCTTCCTGATATAACGCGCACCGTGGCGCGGTGTGCGTCCTTTGCTAACTGAAATAGACAATTTCGCTGAATGCCCGTCTTTACAATATTTGAAACGCAAATCATCATTGCTTGTAACTGCAAAATGCCAATCCCAGTAGAATATCGTCGGAAAGCAATGTCAACTTTGGAGGTTCATTAAATCAGGCGGGTTTAATAGCTTAGGATGTTGTGGCGTTCTGCTAAGAAGGAAATTACATAACGTGCCAAAACCTGAAATCAGAGCAAAGTTCAGTATTGTTATGGTAATCATAACCTTTTGAGCGTTTTTCCCACCTGTATCTGAT
>JABXJY010000252.1 GCA_013375385.1 Desulfobacterales bacterium | reverse complement strand
TAGCTATTGATTAGGTATTGAGAGATCGAACGCTAGAATGAGAATTGACACGAGAGCAAAAGAGATTTGCCTTTGTCAGGCCCAACAAAGGAAAGGTTCATCTTTGTGTGCTTTTTCAAATACTGTAAAAACCGGTTTCTTTTATCCCGGTTATACTTATGTGCACTGCTTACCGCACTGTAGATGTTTCCCGAGTAAAAGCCGAGCTCAAAAAGGGCGATAATCCCCCCAAGGGCATGGAGGTCATTTTCAAAGGCCTCATAGGCAGCATAGATCATTATCCCATTCAACAAGAATGACACAAATGCATCCCTCTTTCTTTCACAATAGAGATGCCCTGCACCAGGCATGATGGCAAGCAACCCAGCCACAGTGGGATTTTTTCCCTTTATGGGCGTTCTATTTTTGAGCTCAATTGAGAGCCGCTCGAGGTTGTATCTTTCCCTGTTTTGAGGAGAGATTGTTTCGAAACACTCACGGGCCTTCTCCCACATACCCATTTCCAGATAAACCCAGCCCATTTGATAATAGGCTCCATCCCTGATTTCTTGATCTGGGGCAATTGTTAGCAGATTCCTGAGACCTGTGAGGGCCACATCATAGCTCTTGAGCAGGACATAGGTCTCGCTTATTCTCAGGTAGGATTTGAGAGCATACCCTGTGTTCTGGTACTCCCCTATGAGCGCATCAAAGGCCTGAATGGCCTCTTGATAACGTTCACCCTTGAGGTAAGAAAGGCCTATCCTGTACCTGGCAAGCTCGACCTTATCTGAGTCAGGAAAGAAATAGATGAACCGCTCATATTCTCCGATAGCCCTGTAATACTCGCCTTTTTGAAAATAGTGTTCGGCAAACTGAAATTGGCGCTCCGGATCGAGTGCAATTTCTGGGGCTGCATACGAGTGGATAGAAGAGAGGAAAAGAAAAAAGAATAGGGAACCGCAGACCTTACGGCTCATCAGACCACCAGAAATCATTATTTTCTAATGGATCATAACATCTGATTTCCCCATTCACTGTTATCCACGGTGACAATTTTAACTCATCCCTGCCACACCGGAACAACCGATCACAGGTCATCATCCACCCAATAAAGGAGCCATGTCTTTCAAAAGACAGGAGGCTGTATTGCGAGCAGGTGGGATACATGGGGCAGTTGCTACCATCGATTGGGGAAATATGGGTCCTGTATACCTGGACCAAGAAACGGAAGGGATTGAACCTGTGATCTATCTGCTTCCGGGAGATTTTCCTAGAACTATCCTCATCCCAGGGCCCTTTGAAGGGAGAAGCGTATACGAAAGTGGCCAAGCAGAAAAAAGCTATCAATAAGGTTATAGCAATCCGTATATGGCAGGATGGGATATTGGAGTATTGGAGTACTGGAGTGTTGCATTTTTCGTTTTTCCATTCATCCACTATTCCATTCCTCCCTGGCCCAGACCCCTGGCCCAGACCTGATTTATAGATTTAATAGGTTGATTCGAGCACATAGATCACTATCGACTTACCAGGAGTACATAGTATGTCGCACCAGGGCAGGCTGATTTACAATGTTTGATTTCTACGACTTACTTTTCAGAAATATTACAGCGGCACCAGCTTGTTCCGAGAAATTCGCGCCAGGGCGGACCATCACTCCAATTGGGGCGAAGCCCCTTGGCTATTTCTGTGTTACCCTGTGGACCTCCTCTACGGTCGTAATTCCATTGAGCACCCTCAAGGCACCGTCTTGACGGAGGGTTATCATTCCCTGTCCAACGGCCTTACGCTTTATGGCATTGGAATCCGAGGTCTTTAATATCAGGTTCTTAATCGGATCATCCAAGACCATCAGCTCAAAGATACCGGTTCTCCCTCTGTAGCCCGTGTTGAGGCAACCCTGGCAACCTTTACCCTCATATATCTTCTTACCTGCAAACATCTCTGAGGTTATGCCAATATTCTGCAGGGATTCCTCATCAGGGATGTATGCCGCTTTACATTCATTACACACGGTTCTCACCAGCCTCTGGGCCAGTATTGCAATTACTGAGGAGGTTACCAGAAAAGGCTCTATCCCCATGTCAATGAGTCTCGTCACTGCACTGGCCGAATCGTTTGTATGAAGGGTAGAAAATACCAGGTGGCCGGTCAAGGCAGCCTGAATCGCAATTTCTGCAGTTTCCAGATCCCTAATCTCACCCACAAGGATAACGTCAGGATCCTGACGCACAATTGAACGCAGTCCGTTGGCAAAGGTGAGGTTGATCTTGGGATTGACCTGGATCTGGCCGATCCCGTCAATCTGATATTCAATGGGGTCTTCTATGGTGATGATATTGATGTCTGGATTGTTGATTGTACTTAAGGCGGCATAGAGGGTTGTGGTCTTCCCACTCCCTGTTGGCCCTGTAACAAGGATAATACCATAGGCAGACCTAATGAGCCCGTTTAATGCCTTCAGCCCCTCCTCAGACATGCCGAGGTCCGAAAGCTTGAGCAATACACTGCTCTTGTCCAGCAATCTAAGGACAACGCGCTCACCAAATGCGATAGGGATGGTAGAGACGCGAATATCCACATTTTTATCTCCTATTCTGATCTCAATCCTGCCATCCTGGGGGAGCCTTTTTTCAGCAATATTCAGTTTGGCCATAATCTTGATTCGAGATATGAGTGTTGACTGAATGTGCTTAGGCGGAGACATCATGTCGTAGAGAATGCCGTCCACCCTGTACCTAATCTTGATTCTGTTTTGATAGGGTTCAATATGTATATCGCTAGCCCTGGCCTTCACTGCCTGCGATAGCATCAAGTTTACCAGTTTGATAATCGGGGCATCACTTGTATCGTCCAATAAGTCCCCGGTTTCTTCAACAGCAGAGATGATCAGATCCCTGTCCTCCTCACGCATATCCTGAATGACCTGTTCAGCAGAATCCCTGCTCATATCGTAGGCAAAATTGATGGCCGAAAGGATTGCAGAATGGGAGGCAAGCACCGTTTCTGCACCATCCCAGCCCAGGATCATGCGGAGATCGTCAAGGGCCTGAAACAACATGGGATCATTGACGGCGATATAGACGCCACCCGGGATGACCACCGGGACCATCTTGTATTTCTTCAGGAACTGGATGGGAATCTGTTGTGTAAAACTGGTATCCATATCCTCTCTAGAAATGGTTGACCACAATGGCAGCCCAAACTGAATGCCAAAGGCCTTTAACAGATCTGTTTCTGTTATAGTCCCGTTCTGAATCAGGATTTCTCCTATACTGCCCCCCCTTTCCTCCTGGATCTTGAGAGCCTGGACAATTGTCTCCTCTGAAAGTGAGCAAATCTTTTTCAGTATTTCTCCGATCAATCTATGAATCATAGTAATCCTATTAAATTAGGACGCAGGTTTTCGCCCTGGCCCAGACCTGGCTTTCGTGGACCTGAGAATTCTCCAAAGCTATTGCGCCAGGGCGGGCCGATATCCACAGATCCACCTGTCTCGCCTTGCGGGCAGGTGGCAGGCGAGTCTGCGTCCAAAAAGGAAATTCCTATACTATCAAGGTAGTAAAGCACGCCCAGAGGACCAGGTATACTCATGACCATCTATTCTGAGAGAGCCTCTGGCCTCTGAGCTCTGGCCTCTGGCTCTCTATACATCTTGATAACGCCTTCCTGGATTCTGTCTGTTCCTTCTATTTCTTCTTTCTTCTCTTCATAGATCTTCCTG
>JABXJY010000251.1 GCA_013375385.1 Desulfobacterales bacterium | reverse complement strand
GAAAACATACGGGAGCGCTTGGGCAAACAGGTGCCCTTTCCTCCCCGTCTGGGCAAACCAGGAGAGTTTGCCTCCCTGGCCTGCCACATTGTCCAAAACCCCTACCTGAACGGCGAGTTCATCAGGTTGGATGGAGGACTACGGATGGGCTTCGGCAGAAAATAAGAAAGGCCTTATTGCCAGGCATGATTCCCTGGAGTGCATTAAAGGTCTGGGAGAATAGCGTATCAGCACGACGCTGAGAGGCAGGTAGCTATGATCAAGATATTGGGAATTTGCGGAAGTCCTGTGAAGGAAGGAAACGTGGAGTCAGTGCTTGAACAAGCCCTGTCCCACCTTCAGGGCCACGAGGCGGTCGAGACAGAGATCATCACCCTGGCCGATAAAGAGCTTAATGGCTGTAAGCACTGCAATTGGTGCATCAAGAATCAATCAGAAGGAAGATTCTGCGTCCAGGAAGACGATATGAAGATCATATATCCCAAGGTTCTTGAGGCCGACGGAATCCTTCTGGCCACACCGGTTCACTTTGGAAGGCTGTCAGGGCTGATGGCAAACATGATAGATCGCCTCAGAGTATTTGTACACGGGAATGCCTATAGAGGGCGTCTCCACAACAAGATAGGGGGTGCCCTGGCAGTGGCCTTCTTTAGGGGAGGAGGGGTTGAGACTACTCTATCCAGCATCAACTCCATGTTCTTTATCTTCCAGATGATCGTGGCCACCTCTGGAATGTATCAACTGGGGGCAGCTTCCTTTTCAAGCATAGATGGAAGGGGCAAGGTTAATAAGGGTGTTCGTCTCATGGCACTCGAGGATGAGTTCGGGACCGCTTCAGCAAGGCTGTTAGCTGAGCGGATGGTGGAATTGACAAAGATCGTAAGGGCGGGCCGCAGTGGCCAATCCTCTCCCTAGCTTGATCTACGCGTAAACAGGCGGTATATGGTAGCGACTGTAGGCTGGCATCCCCTGGCCCGCCTTGAACACCATCCTCGGCTCCACCAGTACCTCACCATGTATTATTTCCCCGCCGGTGCCGTCCCCGAAGGTATAGTCACCTTTTGTCAGCTCCATCACGGTGATGTCAGCACTCATCCCGGGCTTCAGGCTGCCGCGCTTCTTTTCTTCACCCAATGCCTTCGCCGGGTTGATGGTAGTCATCTCGATGACTTGATCCAGACTGAGCCCCATGTGAATAAACTTGGACATCACCACCGCAAGCGACTGGGCTGCCGGCAAAACCATTGAAGCCATGTCGGTGCTGATGACCGTGGGGACGAGCCCTTTCGCAATTGCATGGCGTGCAACGGTAAAACTGAAATGGTTCAATCCATGGCAGGAATCAAGGACCACACCCCGTTTCCGTGCCGCCTCGAGTTCCGGATAAACCGTTCCGTCTTTCAGGATCATACCGCCTGGCTCCCACGTGAGATAGTGGCAGAGGATATCACCCTCCTCCAGCAGGGAGACCGCAGCGCGTGAGAAATCATCCATCGTATCATTGGGGATGCGGCTTCTGGTCTCACCTATATGCATCATGAGGGGCAGGTTGACATCCTTTGCTAGTTTCTTGGCAAGCTCTATGCCTCTTATGCCCAATCCGTCGGCCACGGACTGGACAGCCCTGATCTTGACGCCCTTGATGATATCTAAGTTGGCCTCTATCACTTGCTTGCTGGAATCAACGTCAATATTCTGTTCGCACCAGATCTCCGGGATCATGATCAGTCCTGCTTTGGACAGGTTCAGGAAGCAGAGAATGTCAGTCTTGGCAGGCTCGACGATGAATAACCTCAGTGCCTCGAAGTTTGCCGCCCCCGAGGTACCGCCATCGCACACCAAGGTGACTCCCGAGTTCAGCCCTATTTCGTCTGCCGGGGCTCCCAGCCACGAAAACCCGGCAGCCGGGTGACAGTGGATGTCTATGAGCCCGGGGGTTATTATCTTGCCCTCCATGTCAAACACCTTCTCTGCCTCTGCCTCGGAGGCGTCTTCCCCTACTGCAGCAATCTTTCCATCTTGGATAGCCACCGAGCCCTTTTTGTGAATCCCCTGCGATGGGTCGATGACCAGGCCACCTTTCAAGAGTATCTCAACCATATCTTCCCTCCACCTATGTTCACAAGTATAGGAAATCGCATTTTTCACCCCCTCCCTGCCCGCTCGTGCCTCGCAGTGGCAGGCGGGCCAAACCCTCCCCCTTGAAGGGGGAGGGAAGGGTGGGGTGCTAAGTTGAAGGCTTTTAAATAACGTTCTTTTCTTTTAATTCATTAATTTCTTCCGAAGAAAGCTCCAAAAGTTGGCTGAAGATTTCTTCATTATGTTGTCCTACTTGTGGGGCGGGGGTGTCTATCTTTCCTTGTGTCTTTGACATTTTTATCACGATGCCCGGTAAAGGCACGCTCCCTGACCCCGGATGATCTACGTCTACTACCATTTCCCTGGCCTTGACCTGAGGATCTTCGACTACTTCAGTGATGGTCTGAACGGTCCCGCATGGAATGTGCGCTTCATCCAAGAGGCGGAGCGCTTCCTCGACCGTCCTATCCGCAGCCCAGGCAGCGGCCAGATTATTCAAATAATGTTGATTTACAGTCCTGTTGGCATTGCCGGTAAAACGGGGATCATTCGTCAGATCCTCTCTGCCAATGAGTTTGGTGAACCTCCTCCATAGGGCCTCGGTGCTTATTGAAATCGACACGTAACCATCTTTGCACTTATACGTATCGGTAGGTGCAGAGTAGGGGCGACGATTTCCTATCTGAGGGCGGACTTGATGATTTACCTTATACTCTGGAATAATTGTCTCCAGGAATGAGATAGCCGTGTCAAACAAGGAGACATCAATCATCTGCCCTTCTCCGGTCTTATCTCTATGGCGCAGTGCAAGCACAACTCCCAAGGCTGTGTAAAGGGCAGCCCCATAATCGCTCAGCGATATCCCTGCCTTTACCGGGGGATCACCGGGGTGGCCTGTAACATACATCAATCCCGACATGCCCTGAATGATTTGGTCAAAGGCACCTTTCCTTGAATATGGTCCATAGCCTCCATATGCGCTTATTGAGGCAAATATGATCCCTGGATTTGTCTTTCTCAGGTCCTCATATCCGATACCTAATGACTCAAGGTATCCTGCCGTGAAATTTTCAATGACAACGTCGCTTATCTTAACCAGTCTCTTCAATAACTCCCGCCCCTGGTCCGAACGGATATTGAGGGTAATCCCCTTCTTATTTCGATTGTATATCATTGCCCCCATGGACTCATTACTGGCAGTGAAAGGACCCAAAAACCTGTCATCCCCTCCTCCTATCTTTTCTATTCTAATGACCTCTGCCCCCATGTCCGCAAGGAGTTGAGCACAGTAGGGGCCACTGATGAATCGTGACATATCAAGGACACGTATATCTTCCAAGACGCCGGGCATTATGTTCTCCTCATATTCTTAAATATAACTGACTCCTGAAGGTTACCACGGTCTTATATTTACCGGAAGCTATTTTTTTGTTGTTGACAATGGCCCAACATATGAATAAGTAAGAATCTAATACACGTGTAGTCAAGAAATCAATTACATTCTGAATAAGTTTTCAAGAAAAATATTTTCTTACACAAAGTTGAATATACACAGCCTCATAAACTTACGAAATGGATGCGACACAATCCTTACAACCAATCTGCAAGAATCAACACTATTAGTTGCACCCAGGGGATTACGTTA
>JABXJY010000250.1 GCA_013375385.1 Desulfobacterales bacterium | reverse complement strand
CTTGCTGCGGACAGATCTTGACACAGCAATAACATTCCCAACATTGATTCACATCCTGATTATATGCCTTGTTCTTCTCTTTGTCCAAAACCCAAAGGTCATTCGGGCATATATACAGGCATGCAGTCCTATCTTGCCCCTTACAACCATCACATTTCTCTGCAATTACATAACTTGGCATATCACACCTCCTGATATAATTAAGTTAACAAGATTCTCGTAACGCTCCTGGAATATTGAAACGACCTCGGGACGCGAGATTTCTGCACGGAGTTCGCCGCCGTCTGTCAGGGCCTTGGTGAAATGGTACCAAAAAGGAGTAGCTTTTCCTTCATTTTCAAAGCGGCAATGAACTACCCTGCAGGTTGCTGCAGGGTAGTTCATTATGACATTCTTAAAGACACCCATCATTTCATTTACGCTCAAATTGACCTTGGAATCCACAAGCTCGATATGTTTTTCTTCAGGAACGGAGGGTTCATGAATATCCATGTAGTGAAGCCATAAGAAGAGAGGCCTTTCTATGAGCTTGCCCTTTTGGGACGATAGCCAGCCAGATGCCTTCTCGTTCAAGGCGGGTGCCTTTATATAGGGAACCTCGTCAGTAACTTCGTCCTCAGAGGAGTCATAGAATTTATCCCATCCCCGGTTCCAGCCGAACTAGGCTCATAGGTAAGCGTTTGAATGGAACGCGGCCGTTATGATTCCATTAGATTTGAGGATCTCGGATATCAAGGCCCTTTTATTGGAAAGACGATGGTTGGCCTTCTCCTCTTTCACCTATTCAAGATAGTAGGAAGAGGTGAGTATTCCGGGAAATGGGGCCCGGGTACAGGGTCCCCTGGATTGATCTCTGGTGAACCTGATACACTGTTCCTGTATTGAATCAAGAAAAGGGGTCCATCCACCTTCTCCTCTACATATATCCCAATTTACGCAGCCTTTCCATGGCCTTCTCTTTGTCTTGACGCCTTCCTGCCCGCTCCTCGGTATTCTCCAGGTCTTGTTTCCATGCAGGGACGCCTTCAATGGATATCAGGCTGGTTGTCTTGGCTCCCAAGGAGCGATAGCCCTGTTCGTAAAGCGTGCAATGAGGGATGTTAAAAGCGGCATAGGTATCCCACTCGTCTTTTTCAGTAAAATGCAGGATTGGGCGAATTCGAGTGTGTTCCGGTATCAAATGGGCAGCTTCCTTTTTTTCAAAGTATTCATCGTTAAACCTGGCCGGATGCTCATCCCAGCGAAGACCCTGAAAGACCCCTTTAAGGTTGTGGCGCTCGACCCACTGGTTAAAGACCACGGTCTTCATGAGGTGGTTGCCGGCCTCAGACTCGGCCTCAAATGGAAATTCCTCTTCGCTAAAGGCAATGCGTTTGAGTTCTGCTTGATTTCTTTCATTCAGATCCTTCACCTTTACAGTGGCACCTAAGGTGTGGCTGGCAGCCTCAAGCACGTCGTCATTGCGGCACAATTCCAGAGGGACAACCCATTCCTTGGAGTATCTTTCGACGAACTCTTCGATCTCCTCAAATTCATCTCCTTCGCCGATGATCATTGTCTTTGGGATGGGAATTCCTTTTTCCAGGCAGACCTCGCGAATGATCCAGAGGGTCAGACCGCTGTCTTTCCCCCCTGTCCAGGTTACGCCCAGCTCCTCGGGCTTAAATCTGTCAAAGGCCTTCCTGACGATATCCTTGGACATATCAACAAGCTTTGCACACTGCCTCTTCCTCTTTTCGCTGATTTCTTTGTCAATAGCCATCTTTGACCCTCCTTATCTAATTTTTTGTAACCGTTCACCCCACATAGGGATAGGAATCTGCGTGTCTATGCGCAATACTTGAGAACGAGGTAACGTTTATGGGTTACGGTGACGAGACCCGTTTCGTCCTGAGGTTAAATCATTCGTTTATTTATGTTAACGTTAAATCGACCGCTGCCGATGCGGGCCCTGTTAAATTCCGCCTTTGGCGGACACCCTATGGGGGATTTAACAGGGCGGGCTTCTTTACCGCTCGGCTGAGCTCGCCGCAAGCCCTAACCGAAATAGTGAAGGAGTATTCTCTGAGCCTATTTGCTGTTTTCCTGCCCCTAATATCTTCTTACCCTGGGCGTCAGCTTCTGCTTCATGGGCTCCGCACCGTGGGATGTCTGGATGATGTTGTTGAGCTCCTGTGGGTCGGAGTTGAGATCGTAGAGCTCCCATGAGTCATCCGTCTCGCAGTAGATGATCTTGAGGTCACCTTCACAGTAGTAGTGGACCTCCTTTTCTTCACCCTTCTCATGACTCCCATGTTTATCAACGGCTTCACCAAAGGACCCTTTAATGGGATAGCCTTGAAGGGGGAGAAGCGAGCACCCTTCAAAGGCATCCACTGGATTGAGTCCGAAGAGATACAGGATGGTTGGAGGAATATCAAGGGTGCTCACCAAAAGATCGCTCACTTTACCCTTCTCTCGAGAGGGCTCATAGATGAGTAACGGCACATTGACCAGCTCTGAATACATCTTTCCGTCATGGGAGACCCCCCCATGTTCGCCGAACTCATCGCCATGATCTGAGGTTATGACTATTGCTGAGTCCTTCAAGACATTACATTGTTCCAAGATCCCAAAAAATTCCCTGACCGCATCATCTATCTCCCGTACATGGGCACCGTAGAGTTTCCTTAGAAGCTCCACCGTACCTTTGTCCGAGACATCCCGCTTCAGTACCACGTCCTTGAAGAGCCTGAACATCTCCTCTTCATCGAGGCGTATTGAAGGATCAACCATATCGATGTATTTCCGCTCGGGAACATAGGGCTCATGAATATCCATATAGTGCAACCAGAGGAAGAACGCCCTGTATTCCCCTGCTCCAATATGGGAGGATAGCCAGGCAGCCACCTTTTTGTTTATCTCGCCAGCTTTTATGTACGGAACCTTATCGTCAACTTCATCCTCCATGGAGTCATAGAAGACATCCCAGCCCCGGTTCCAGCCAAAATAAGCGCTCAGATACGGGTTTGAATGAAACCCGGCTGTTGTAATCCCTGTCGTATTTAGCGCCTGCGATATCAATACTCGCTTTTCCGAGAGCACCTTCTGCCGCCCATATTCAAGATAATAGGATGAGGTCAGTATGCCGGGGAAAGCTGCTTGAGTATACGGGCCGCAGGAGTAGGCCCTAGTGAACCTGACGCATTTGTCCTGGATAGAATCAATGAAAGGGGTCGGGTTTCCACCTCCATAGCATCCCAGGGCATCTTTTCTCAACGTGTCGATAGTTAACAGAATAACGTTTTTCAAAGCATCCGTCCTCTCTATGAAAATCAAAAATATTTAGAGGTTGCCACCTCGTTGGTCCGATCGCCTAGCATCTCTTGTCTCGTCTTTGGGTAGCTTTCCCTATTTTATATACCCCAACCCTCTTAATCTCTGGTCAATCTGCTCCTTTTCCTTTTGGGAAAATCCTTTGCCCTCAGAAACCTTCGTTTTAAGTAAGGCGTTCAACCTCTTTCTTAACCCGATCCCCCTGTCTTTATCAATTTCATCGATGATATTGTTCTTTTCTTCAGGGTCTGTGGCCAGATCATAGAATTCCTCGGTTCCCAAAGTTAAGTTCCGCATAAATTTTATATCATTGTGTCTAATAGATTGTAAGGCACCTTCACCCCGTGGCTCAAATAAGTCTTCAGAATAAATCTCTCTTCCTTTTGATTCGGCTTTCCCGATTACAGGTAATAGATTTGTGCCATCAA
>JABXJY010000509.1 GCA_013375385.1 Desulfobacterales bacterium | reverse complement strand
AAATTAGCCGAAGAGGAGCTGGGAGAAATTACCGCTGTTGAAATACCAAAATTACCAGTGGAAAAAAGGTCAAAAAACTTCAAAGAAGTAGAATTAGGCTTCGATGAAAAGATGGCTGTTAAAGAAGCTCGGCGTTGTTTGAGATGCGAGTTAGAACTCAAGGAGGAGGAGGAAAAACTTAAAGAAGAAGCGACAGCATAATTTATTTTAAATAGAAGGGAAAATCTATGGTTAAATTAATAATAAATGGAATGGAGGTCCAGGCTGAGGTAGGGTGGACCCTGCTGGAAGCTATCCGCTGGGTGGGATTCGATGTCCCCACCCTGTGCTACAATCCCGGTCTTACCCCTTACGGAGCGTGCCGGCTGTGCGTGGTGGAGATAGGCAAAGAGCCCAGAACCAAGCTGGTTTCCTCGTGCACCTACCCGGTGGAGGATGGATTGATAGTGAGAACCCACTCTAAAAGAGTGGTCAATGCCCGCAAGATGGTTGTGGAGCTGATGCTGGCCAGCTCGCCGCAGTCAAAAACCGTTCAGGACTTAGCCTCCCAGCTGGGGGTGCAGCAGGTCAGGTTTAAGGTAGAGCATGAGGATTGCCTCCTCTGCGGACTGTGTGTGAGGATGTGTGCCGAACAGATGATGGCCAAGGCCATAGACTTCGTTTTTCGAGGAAGTGACCGGAAAATCACTACTCCCTTTGATATGAAATCCGAGGACTGTCGACGATGTGGTGCCTGTATGTATATCTGCCCTGCCTGTCAGTTGCGGTGCGCTGGTCCCGAGGCTGAGCAGGACATCTGCAACGC
>JABXJY010000249.1 GCA_013375385.1 Desulfobacterales bacterium | reverse complement strand
GGCTTAGGGATTTGTTAATCTCCAGTTTACCTGCTCCCCCAGCAAAGCAACCTGTCGGACCATACCGAGGATATTATCGCACCAAAGATGGGAGAACCTATTTCTTGTTTATTGAGCCAAAAAAACCACCTCAGGATCTCACCTTTAGTAAAAGATTGATGGCAGAGGTGCGTGATCTAGAGAAAATCTCTCTCTCAGAATTATCGGAAAAGCATGAAGATCCGGGCAAAGTGCTCAAGATATCCTACACAGGAGGTTATCCGATTGCCATCAGTGACGAGGCTACGACCAAAAGAGACATTAAGGTTACCATCGTGACTTCTTTCTTAGGGGTGTTGATTCTCTTTGGTCTTTCATTCCGGAGGGCAAGAATCATCTTTTATGTTGCCACTCCTCTTGCCATCAGCCTCATATGGACACTTGGCTTTGCCAGAATCGTATTTCATCATCTCAATATTCTCACCTGTGTGTTCTCTGCTGTCTTAATAGGCCTTGGGATCGATTTTGCCATCCATATTCTCAATCGTTATTTTGGTCAAGATGAAAAAGGCTCAGATGTACCTACCCGCCTGAAGCACACCTTCCAAAAAACAGGTGGAAGTATCATCATCGGGGGCGTAACTACGGCGGCTGCATTCTATGCCATTGCACTGTCCGACTTCAGAGGGTTCAGGGAGCTTGGTATTCTTACCGGCACAGGGATCCTCTTGTGCCTGGTGGTTATGATTTTTTTGCTTCCCTCTCTGCTCATCTATTTCTCTGGAAAAAGGGGCAATGGCAGAGATGTTACCGTTGCCGGTTTTGGTTTAAAGTCCTTATTAGGCATGCTCTGGAAATCTCCCAGGGCTCTGCTTGCTATTAGTCTCGTGATTATATGTCTGTTAGGGATCATGGGCAGGAAGATAGGCTTCGATGAAAACCTCAGGAATTTTCGCCGGGCCGATCACGATTTACTCCTTCTCCAGGATAAGGTTACAGGGTGGCTTGGAGGTTCAACCGGGCAGGTCCTTCTGGTCGTTGAGGGTAAATCCGAGTCTGATCTTATGGAGATCAATGCCTCCATACACAACGCACTGAGGGAGTTAGATGGTTCAGGCCTTATCGCTGGAGTTAAATCGATCAGCGATTACCTTCCCTCTCCCGGTCAACAGATGATTAACAGAGAATTCATGAGGAGGCACCCTGAGTATTTCGATCTGAGACGTATAAGAAGGAGCTTTGATGAGGCACTCGAAGAAAATGGTTTTGAAAGGACAGGTACTTACGATGAATACTTTAAAATTTTGTCAAGGACCTTCTCAGCAAAAAAGATACTTCTTCCTTCATCGGTTCTCGATACAGAGATGCGTGGTTTCTTAAGGCGATTTATCTTTGGGAAGGGCGAGTCTTACAAGCTGGTCACCTATATTATCCCTAAAAAGGACCTTTGGTCCAGGGCTGAAACACACGAGTTAAAGGAGATGATCGTCCGGAAACTGATGGATAAGGGAATTGCAAAGGATTCCTATAAACTCACCGGGGCCAATCTGCTCACCGGAGATTTAAAGGAAATCGTCATCAAGAATCTAAAGTTCAGCATGTGGTTGGCAGGGTTGATTATCGTACTGGTCCTTCTATTCTATTATCGAAGTCTGAGATTACTCGCCTTATCAATCCTCCCTCTTACTGTTGGTCTGGCGACCTTATCCGGCATAATGGTGGTCTTTCACCTCGATTTCAATTTTCTTAACTGTATTGTGCTTACCATGATTATCGGAATCGGCATAGATGACGGGGTTCATCTGGTCAATACCTTCTGCCAGGCCAAGCATGGTGCCCTGTTGGAAGGGGTAAGTGAAACCAGCAGGGCTGTTATTTTAACCTCACTTACTACCTTGGTAGGCTTTGGCTCCATTGCCCTGTCACATTATCCTGGATTAAGGAGCATGGGATATGTGGCATGTATTGGCATCAGTACCTGTCTTTTTGCCTCCATTATAGTCTTGCCTGTCATATTTCCTATTATCTCCGGTGGCTCGAGAAAGTCATCTGTTTAGTCGCCTTTTTTATCAGAAAGGATTGTCTTTAAATAGGGATGCTGAGAGCCCTTTTCAATGACTAGTTCCGATAGTATACCATCTGGTGTGAAGAAGAGTAAAAGCAGATCGTAGCGAACAAGTCTCCCATATGCGGAAATATCAAAGCTACTGATCCAGATATCGGCAAGTGGTATTCCAAAGGAGAGTCCGCTTTGAGCTAATAGAGATCTCCGGTAGATAAGCACATCCTTCCCCTCCAGTTCTGCTACCTGGTCCGGGGCACCTAAGGTCTCAAGCGTCTCCTGGAGGGTGGTCTTTCCGACCTGGCATTCCTCAGAGACAGGGGGAATCGGCCTTCCTTCCGTTCCCCTTATGAGCCTGTACGAGACGCATCCGGTGAGGAGATTACCCACTATGAAAACATACATCAAGAAGGACAGTATTCTAAAAGGGGAGGCCATAGGCTGCCTTGTGTGCATCCAAGGTAACACCATAGTGGGTCATTACATCATTCTTATCAAAGAAGATAACAATCTGATCCTTGTGCTTGTCATAGTTGCCAAAGGTTACAAGAACAAGCCAAAGTCCGGTCCCTTTGGTTAACGAATGCTTGTAGATATATGCATTGCCACGAGAGAGCTTGACTATAGTGCTCGGGGCGCCAAGCACCTCTGTTACCTCAGCTGCCGTACTTTTTCCCGCAATCAGCTTGTCAAGTCCGCTTGTATCAAAGGGGTAGTAGTCCTTGCTCTTGGCAAGCATAACACAAGACTGCAAGAAAACTACGAGCAAGAGGATTAAGAGGGACTCCTTCAATCTATCCAATTGTACACCTCCTTTTCCCTATCCAGGGAGAAAAGATTATTGCCTCTTGGAAAACCACGCTCTCTGGGAGCGGATTCTTCATTAATGGGCCTAAACCACTACCTCTGGCAGTGGACTACTCACTGGGCTCGACCGGTGTATCGAGTGTTTTCAAGGAGCTATAATGCACCTCCCTGGAAGGTATGCTAAGGAAGGGAGGTACATTATGAGTGGTTTTGGAAAACTATCACATTCGATTTGGGAGTGCAAGTATCACCTTGAGTTCTTTCCCAAGTACCGGTACCGGATATCCCCCATACTCCAGACCTCGTTAGGCAGAAACAGATTGAGTGGTCAAGCTGCAAAAAAATGAAGACAACACCAATATGTTACCTGAGATCAAAAGTCAAATATCCAATTCTGGGCCTTATGTCATTTACTAAATTGTCTTCCTGTCCATGCGAAGAGGTAGTGTACAATCTTTTGTGTAAATTCTGAAAGGGTAGAAAAAAGGGCGCTTTTCCTTTAAAAGGGCTTTAACCAATAAACCTAAAAGAAAGGAGAAGCACCCATGAGAGTAAAAATCAGTGTACCAGAAGTAGTGGAGATGTTCAAGGAGATTCAGGCACAACCCGAGAAACTGTTCGAGATGATCCGCGGTGAGGTCAGACAAACTGTAGGGCACTACCTCTCCAAGATGATGGGTATGGAACTGACCCATTTCCTCGGCAGAGAACCCTATGAACGAGGTCAAGGGGAGGTGAATCATCGCAATGGCTCCTATGATAGAAACTTCACCCTCAAAGGAATTGGAGAGGTGGGTTTGAAGATTCCCAGGGATCGAAAAGGTTCTTTTAAGACACAGATCATCCCCCGCAGCAAACAGTACGAGGATGAGCTCAGAGAAGACCTAACGTTTATGTTTCTGACT
>JABXJY010000248.1 GCA_013375385.1 Desulfobacterales bacterium | reverse complement strand
TCGAGCAGGGCCTCGATGAGAAGATGGCCTGCGGGGAGGCAGACCGGTGCCTCAGCTGTGGGCTCATATGTTACCGGACTGCTTGTCCAGCTCATCTTTCAATGTCTTGAGCTGCATCAAAAAGCTTGATTCAATGCCCACAAGATAGCTTCCCTTGAATTTGCCAGCAGTTATCCGTGTCACATGTTTAACCTCGGCATCCACTATCAAGGTTGCTCGACGAAGAAAAAATCTCAAATCCCTTATTGGGTCCCCCACATTAATCTTCTCAAACAGATCAAAATCATCCTCCTCCACAATGAAACCAATACCCGAGGAACCAATGTTGATGACCTTCAAGTGGTACAGTTTATCATCCCCTTCTACGGTAAACTCAACCGAGAGAAATTTCGTCAGGCCATTTCTAATTCTCTCCTCTT
Organism: Desulfobacterales bacterium; assembly: GCA_013375385.1. Lineage (GTDB taxonomy): Bacteria > Desulfobacterota > DSM-4660 > Desulfatiglandales > B25-G16 > JABXJZ01. The sequence continues at coordinate 3,341 of JABXJY010000248.1, read as the reverse complement.
TTCTTCTGTCTTCCACTTGGATAGAGGAGGGAAAAGCTACTATAAGACCGAACTCGGGATACTCGGTATTTATACCAAGATATTTCGTGGCAATAACACACCTGCTGCCACTCATCTCAAAGGAGAATTGTACATCAGGACGTGATTGGATCAGGGAGTTGCCAGATTCGGGATACAGTTTCTCAATTATAAGAGAGCTAGGTCCGTCATCTCTCTTTAACTTAACAACCTTGGTTGAAAATTCCTCATCACTACCTTGTATCTTTGCTGAGATCTGAACGCCTTTCGAGATCAGATAGTCAAGTACAGTAAGAACCCTTCTCTTTTCTCCTATAGCAAAGAATTCCATGAGTCCTTCTTTCGTACCTTAGTGCTTCGATTCGCAAATTCAGTGACGTATTTTTAACGATTCATGACTGAGCAATTGTCTTCGACCTTGAGCTCAGCCGAGCCGTAATCGAACTTATGAATCGAAGGACTTAGCTGCATCTGGTATAGCCACAGAAATGGCACGTCATGCATCCTTCTTCAAAGGCAATAGGCTCTCTGCATTCAGGACACATTTCTCCCATGAGAGATCTCTCTTTCCTTGATACCTTTTTTCCCTCGCCCTTGAGATACCGATTCTCAAGCACCTTGGCGATAGCATCGGGTATCGAGAGCACCAACCCATCTTTTTGAAAAACCGGATGCTCTCCACCTATGCCTTTTAGCTGTTCAACTATAGCATCTACCTTGAGACCAGACCTCAGGGCGAGGGACACTAACCTGCCAATGGCCTCTGTCTTTGCTGTAGTTGATTTTCCACTCTTGCCGATTATGGCAAAAACCTCAAACGGCATTCCTTCATATTCGGTTACGTTGATATAGAGGTTGCCCAATCCTGTCTTTATCTTGGTGGTAAAGCCCTCAACTGTTTCAGGCCTATCCTTCATAGCACTATAAAAATCGCTCCTATCATTTCCCCTGTTAAAACTCAAAACCTGCCTCTCCTTGCTCCCATCCCTATAGATAGTTACGCCTTTGCAGCCAAGCTCATAGGCCAGGTTGTAAATCTTTTGTACATCAGCAGGGGTAGCATCTCGGGGTAGATTAACCGTCTTAGACACACCATTATCCGTATATTTCTGGAAAACTGCCTGCATCTTGACGTGCCACTCGGGGCTTATGTCGTGCGCGGTCACAAAGACCTCTTTGACATCTGCCGGGATTTCCCCCATTGCCTTTAACGTTCCTTCTTTAGCCACCCTATCCATCAGTTCTTTACTATAAAAACCTCTTTCCCTGGCAATCATCTCAAAGTAAGGATTCACCTCTATCAATTCATCATTATCCATGACATTTCTCTTGAAGCTCAATCCAAAGAGGGGTTCAATACCACTGGAACAGCCAGCGATGATACTGAGGGTTCCTGTTGGGGCAATGGTTGTTGTGGTGGCATTTCGATAACGACAGCCAGCTCTATCTTTAAAGATGCTCTTTTCAAGATTCTTAAAGACTCCTCTCTCTTCGGCCAATGTAATGCTCGCCTTCCTTGACTCCTCCTGAACAAAAGACATGATCTCCTCGGCAAGAGAAAGGGCCCTGTCGCTACTATAGGGAACTCCCATCTGATACAACACGTCTGCAAACCCCATTACCCCCAAACCTATCTTTCGATTACCCCTGGCCATCTCTGTAATCTTATCCAAAGGGTACTTTGACATATCAATTGCATCATCCAGAAACCGTATGGCTAACCTTACCGTTTCGCCCAATCGCTTCTTGTCAATTCTTGGTCTATCACCCTCCTGGATCACGAACTTGGCAAGGTTTATGGAGCCAAGATTACAGGCCTCGAAAGGCAAGAGAGGTTGTTCTCCACAGGGATTGGTGCTCTCAATTTCACCTATACTGGGGATCGGATTATCCCTATTGATTCTATCGAGAAAGATGACACCAGGATCCCCGTTCTTCCACACCTGGTTTACAATCGCATCATAAACATCAACCGCATTCAACCGAGCCATCTCCTCCCCGCTCATGGGATCAATAAGGGAATAGGTTCTTTTGTCCTTTAAGGCCTCCATAAACTCCTTGGTCAGGGCCACCGATATATTAAAATTGTTGAGCTCCCTGTCATCCTTTTTGGAATAGATGAACTCCATTATATCCGGGTGATCGACCCGTAATATCGCCATATTCGCTCCCCTTCTGGTCCCACCCTGTTTGACCTGCTCTGTGGCCGTGTTAAATATCCTCATGAAGGAAACCGGACCCGAGGCCACTCCACCTGTTGACCCTACCCGACTATCCTTTGCTCTCAGCCGGGAAAAGGAAAACCCGGTTCCCCCTCCACTCTTATGGATCAGGGCAGCATGTTTCAAGGAATCAAAAATACCCTCCATACTGTCCTCTACCGGGAGAACAAAACACGCGGCCAACTGGCCCAATTCTGTGCCTGCATTCATCAAGGTTGGAGAGTTAGGCAAAAACTTCAATTCGGTCATCATGGTGTAGAATTCTTCCTCAGTGTTTCTTGCCTGATCTGCGCTCGCGTAGTTTTTCTCGGCCATTGCTACATGATGGGCGACCCTCCTGAACATCTGATCCGGGGTCTCAACCACCTTCCCGTTTGCATCCTTTCTAAGATACCTCTTCTTGAGAACCCTGAGGGCGTTGGCAGAGAGGTTCAGGCCATTTCCCCTTCTTACCAATAATTGATGAAGATGAATCGGCCTTACCTTTGTCAAGCCATACTCTAACATCTTGGCATCTATGATCTTCTCCAGTAACGGGACCTTCACTTCATTGAGACCCATCCTCTCGATATCCTCCCTCAAGGACCTTGTTATTGTTATAGCCTTCTCGCTGTTAATCTGGTTCTGCGCAATCAGAATATCACTGATCATCTGATCATCCCACTTTATGGCGTTTGGAAGCAGATTCCCATCCCTGAGGACTAACACCGTTTCTGCCCACATGGCTCCCTCCCAGACATTAATAACCGAGCTTCAGCACATATTGTGCTAATTTTATGTATAGAGCTCTATATATGGTATGTCAAGAAAAAAATTCATGGTTTATCAGATAAGATTTCAGAAGGCTATTAATAGTGTCAATTGCAACACAAAATGCGACTCAGATGAGGCGCGGTGCATCAGGGCGCAAAAAACCTGTGCGATTCGGCGCGTGTGAATCGACAGGTTATTTTTGGCATGAATAAAGAACGATTATGGCCGTATAAAATCTCGGTTAATGGCCATTTAAATCGGTTGAAAAAGTGCTAATTATACCCTTTTTTTCAACTAAAATTATTTATCAACAGTTCCTTCTTTAGTTTGCCTCTGGTTTCTTCTTTC
>JABXJY010000247.1 GCA_013375385.1 Desulfobacterales bacterium | reverse complement strand
TCATGTCCAGGCTCTTGGGGGAAACCCCCGCCATCTCTATGGCCTTGACAGAGGCCTGGGTGGTCAAATCCGTAGAGCTTTCCCCTCTCTCCTTTGATGAGATGCGCCGCTCTTTGATGCCGGTGCGCCGCGTTATCCATTCATCGCTGGTATCTAGTATGCTTTCAAGGTCCTTATTGGACAGTATTCTTTTCGGTGCTGATGAACCTGTGCCCATGATACATGTGTGGGGCATCATTTCTGCCATGGCTATTCCTTTGAGTGATTCAGAGTATTATGGAGAATTCCTTTTGGGCCCCAACAATATAGATAAAATACTTGATTGTCAACCATATACCGGCTAGCTCCCTTGTCGGCGAAATTAACCCTCATCATCCTCCCCTGACTTCACAAATAGTCAGCAAAAAATACGGTCAAACCCCGATTATTGGCTTGACCTTCCTACTGCTTTAAACAAAAAATGAGGAGTTAGCTAATGATTCTAACTCCCCAAATTTATTGAATATATTGTATAGTGTGGTGCCGAAGGCGGGACTTGAACCCGCACGGGCATAACCCACTACCCCCTCAAGATAGCGTGTCTACCAGGTTCCACCACTTCGGCACGCTAAATCATTGCCTCTCCGTCTTTGTATCCGAAGGGATACCAGTGTTAGCCTTTTTTTGTTCACCAGGTTGTAAAGGCTTTTCCTGTCGAGTTTTCGCCTTTCCCCGCTCCAAATCGAGAGGCTTGGCAGGCCTGGATGCTAAAAAGGCCAAGGAGAGGGAAGTTATCATGAAACCAATAGCCACACCTGCCGTTACTTTGTTGAGAAAAGGTACGGCACCACTACTTCCAAACAGTGTCTGACTGCTACCCCCAAAAGCGGCTCCCAAATCAGATCCTTTACCAGACTGCAAAAGTATGCCTATTATCAAACCAAGGCAGATAACTACGTGAATAATTATGAGTGCCGTGACCATCTATGTACCTTGTCTTTACAATTCCGCCTACCCTTATATCATATCTCCTGAATATTGCAAATCTAATTTTAAACGCCTTTTGAAAAGATCATAAGATTCCTCTCATCGTGTCACATAATTCCTCGGTGACTATTCAATCCTTGACATCTCTATATGAATTTAGTTATAAATATTCATAGAGGCCAAAGATTTCTCGGGGCCAAGAAAGATGGTTTAAGAAATGGATGATGAAGAATTCACAAGTAAGTACCTAAACTTGAGAATACTCAAAGCTGTTCAGGAGTATTTGAAGACAGATGAGAACGACCATACTGCCGTATATCCTATCAGGATACCTGATGAGTTGCTGTACCAGACACTAAGACTGAAGGGAGCCAAAAATGCTGATAGCATAATACATCACATATTCAAATTGGGTCTCAGCATATGGAGTGAAAAGCTATATAATACGGTGTTTGGCTCTCAGGAAAGCCTTGAGGAATTTATAGAACTCGTAAAAAAGCACAATAAGGAAGACGACTAGATCATTATCCGTAAGATATTGATACCTCTTTAGCCCCACCTTTATCTCTAACTCCCCCGGGTCAACGCAGAATTCATTTGAAATACAGGCACCCACAAGATTAACCCAGAATAGCTTACCTCATTACCATTGACTAATCATTAGATTTCGATATCTATTGAGATTGACCATGACCCTGGCTGCCCTTTCCGGTGTGGGGAAATTGACAAGAACAGCAGCTTCTTCAAGCTGTTTCACGTGCTCATCCCATATCCCAGGTGGGGCAGAAAGGCAGGTGATGAGAGGCTTGTTCTGCCCTGTCTCTTTCAGTAAAAACGACAAACCTTTGATTGAGTCAACGTTGGCAGAGGCAAACATCATAAACAGAAGAATGCCTGCAACGTTTTCATCTCCCATGACTGCCTGCAAAATGCCAACTACTGCCTCTGAGTCATACCAGGCTGGCCCCATATCCACCGGGTTTGTCCTTAAAGCCAGAGGGGGTAAAATGTCATTTATCCTCTGTTGGGTCTCCTGTGTAAAGGAGACTGCATCAAGTCCACCCGTCTGACATATATCAGCGGCTGCTATACCCGGACCAGCTTGAGAGGAAAGTACAGCCACACCTGCACCATCTGGTAAAGGGGATGCAGCCAGGGCCTTGGCTGTATCCAGGAAGGCCTCCACATCATTCAATGCCAGTATGCCTGCCTGACTAAATGCCCCTGAATAAATCTCCCCCCTTCCAGCCAGAGACCCCGTATGGGATCGAGACGCCCGATTGCCTATGTCTCCAATTCCTGTCTTGTAGGCAATAATCGGTTTCTTGCCCCTATAGGTCTTAGCCGTGTGTATCAGTTGCCGTGGCCTGTCAATACCCTCCATGTAAAGAGCTATCACATCTGTATCTGGATCCTGCATCAGATAATCAACCATCTGGGCAAAATCTACATTCAATCGGTTACCAATTCCTACGATCTTGCTGAAGCCAATATCATCCCTCATGGCCATAAAGGAGAGGAGATGGCACATTCCGCCGCTCTGGCTGACAAGTCCAATAATACCCTTTTCTAATAAGGAAAACTCCGGCGTGAACGAGGCATTTAACTTGGCGTGTAGATTTATCATACCAAAGGTATTGGGGCCAATTACTGGCACATGGGCCCTGTTCACGATGTTGGCGAGCTGTTCATGAAGATCTGCACCTTCTGGATCCTCAATCTCCTTGAATCCGGCTGTAATAAGGACCATGCCCTTAACTCCCTTAGCTAAACATTCTTCAAAGATAGCAGGAACCATTCTTGCTGGCAGCACGACTATGGCCAGGTCTATCTCATATGGAAGCTCCGTTATAGAGGGAAAGGTCTTCAGGCCCAGGATCTCTTTTGAACCAGGATTAATGGGTATGACCATACCCGGGAAGCCTCCTTTAGTAAGGCTAAGCATTACATGAAAGCCGAGCTTTGCGGGGTTTTCCGATGCACCTATAACTGCAACTGACCTCGGGTTAAAGAGATTATTCATGCTACTCATTTTCATATCCATACCTTATGTTCCTTCTTCTACCGGTCGAAAATACTCACTCTGTTGATCCGGTTCTCCTTTTCCTGATCACACCTCACAGATGACAAATGACAAAATGACTAATCCCTCTCTCTTAATAAGGACAAAGACCAAGCGGCCATATCAAGGGTGGGATATATCATTATCCTCTTGTTGGATTCAAATCTTTTACTGATCTCTCTTTGATTGGGGCCATAAAGCCAAGCTATTACCGGTTTGGGAGGGGCTTCTTGCATCACCCTATTAAGTGGCTCTGACACATCAAGAAAAGAAGACTCAGGTATCACAGGGGCAATCGCTATACAGATAACTCCATCCACATTTGGGTCATTCAGTACTGCCTTTAATGCAACTGAATAAGCCTTATGGGTGCCATGGACCATAACTGCTGGCCATATGTCAAGGGGATTTCCGAGAGGCATCCAGTCAGGGGAAAGTTCAGCCATCATATGAATGGTCTCAGGGGAAAGAGTAGAAAGTTGCAGGCTATGTCTTTCCAATGCATCACTGACCATAATACCGGCCGCCCCGCTAAAGGTTACGGCTGCAACTCTATTCCCTTTCATAGGGGAAAGGTTAAGCAAGGTCTTAACTGCATAGGTCATCTGACCACCCTCTTCCAGAAATGTAACTCCTGCCCGCTTTAAGGCAGCCTTATATACCTGATAATTACCGGCCATGCTGCCGCTGTGAGACATAGCTGCCTTGGCCCCTGTCTCGCTGCTGCCGGTCT
>JABXJY010000036.1:5259-15414 GCA_013375385.1 Desulfobacterales bacterium | reverse complement strand
CAAACGGGTTAACATTGACAAGGACAATACCACTATTGTTGATGGGGCTGGGACGAAGGAGGCCCTGGAGGGAAGGGTTAAGCAGATTCGTGTCCAAATCGAAGAGACGACCAGTGATTATGATCGGGAAAAGCTTCAGGAGCGGCTGGCGAAACTCATTGGAGGAGTGGCGGTGATCAATGTGGGGGCGGCTACGGAGACGGAGATGAAGGAGAAGAAGGCCCGGGTTGAGGATGCCCTCAATGCCACCAGGGCAGCAGTGGAGGAGGGGATCGTTCCGGGAGGCGGTATTGCCTTTATCCGGTGCATTGACGCCCTGTCCAAGTTAAAGCTGGAGGGAGATGACCAGCTCGGGGTCAATATCGTCAGGAGGGCTATGGAAGATCCGGTCCGTCAGATTGCCGACAATGCCGGCCTGGAGGGATCGGTCGTGGTCGAGAAGGTCAAGGAAGAGAAGGCTGCCTTCGGTCTCAATGCCGAGACTGGCCAGTATGAAGACCTGGTCAAGTCCGGGATCATCGATCCGACCAAGGTTACCCGCTTTGCCCTTCAGAATGCCGCTTCGGTCGCTGCCCTCATGTTAACGACCGAGGCTATGGTGGCTGAGAAGCCGAAAGAGGAGAAGCCAATGCCAGGGATGCCTCCTGGAGGTGGATACGGCGGTAATATGGGTGGAATGATGTAATAACTGTCGCAGACAGTTGATCTTGTTTTAATCTTGAGGCGACCAATCTTTATGTGGTCGCCTTTTTTTATTTAAATGAAGACAAAATAGTATATAATCACCTTGATGAATTTGCTTTCCCAGTTAATTGCCATTATATATCCTCCGCGCTGTCACATCTGCGGTCGATTCTTATCTGCTGATGAAGATCGTGCCTCCTCACATCATTTGTGTGATGATTGTTTAGGTGCCCTAACTCCCATAACCCATCCGATTTGCACTGTCTGTGGCCTCCCCTTCTCTACCCCAAAAGGGCAAGACCATCCCTGTGAAAACTGTCTTCGCAAAAAGCCTTGGTATGATTCTGTCAGAGCCCCTTATCTCTACTCAGGCCCCCTCATGGAAGCCATACAAAGATTCAAATATAGCTCAGAAACTCAGCTAACTTCTTCCCTTGGCACTTTATTGTCATCCTTTGCCAAAGAACTGGTACCGAATCCCCAGGACTTCCTAACTGTCCCTGTGCCCCTCCATACCCGAAGATTAAGGGAGAGGGGCTTCAGCCAGAGCCTTCTGTTAGCCAAGGTAGTTGCTACAGATCTTGGAACCCAACTAGACTATCGATCCCTTATAAGAATAAGGCATACAAGAGCACAGACAGGCCTGAGGAAAGAGGAAAGGAGAAAGAACGTTAAAGATGCCTTTTCCGTTACATATCCTGAGATCATAAAGGGTAGGAAGATACTATTGGTTGATGATGTCTTTACAACCGGGTACACCTTAAACGAATGTGCCAGGTCTCTGAAAAAATCAGGCGCGACTGTTATTATTTGCCTGACACTGGCCAGAACCCTGGTTGATTGAAAAATTGGGTGCCAGAAATAACATAAGGTATTGAACATCCAGAAAAAAGTTGCAATCGATATGATCACCTGTTATCTTACTTGCAACTCAGGTCCCTGTGGTTGGCAATGGCTGAAGAAGTGTCAATAATAAAACGCAGAACAGTAGACAACCATATACTAGCCATTGGTGGTGGGAAGGGAGGCACCGGCAAGAGTCTACTTACCGCAAGCATAGGTATCTGTTTGGCTAACAGAGGGAACGAGGTCCTTCTGATAGACGCTGATTTGGGAACGGCTAATCTACACACCTTTTTGGGCTTAGAGCCTCCACGAATAGGCCTATCTGATTTTCTTACCAAGAAGAAATCAGGTCTTGATCGCGTCATAGTCAAGACAGGGATAAGTAATCTTAAACTCATTTCTGGCGCCCAAGATATAATAGGGATAGCCAATCTACCCTATGGACAAAAGGTAAAGATACTGGCTAATATCAAGAAGTTGGACTATAGATACATTTTGATAGATCTGGGTCCCGGTACGTCCTTTAATATCCTTGATTTTTTCTTGATTTCCCATTGCGGTATCCTTATAACATCACCAGAGCCCACATCCATTGAGAATACATACCGCTTTACAAGGAGCCTCCTTTTTCGCTATCTAAGAAAGATGATCAGCCAAAAGGTTGTCAGATCCCTAATAGACAAAGGAGTGATGCAGAGGGGCGGACATAAATTCTACTCAGTCTTTGATCTTCTGGAGGCTATAGAAAAGATCGAACCAGGGCTTGGAGATACCATAGCAAGTTATCTCTCAAGCTTAGATATCAAATTGATTGTTAACCAGGCAAGGACAACAAGAGACAGGGCCATAGGTCAAAAGATGGCTATGGCAGCCAAGAAGTATTTTGGCATCCCGATTGATTTCTTGGGAAATATCGGCTATGATAGCAATGTCAGGAAAGGCTTGCTCCAGAAGAAACCCCTAATGGCTTATTTTCCCCACTGTAAGGCATTTAAGGAGATTACTGAGATTAGTCAAAAGATATTACCCAGGTATCAATTAGGATTAGACTTTTCTACCGAATTAAAGGTCTTTTGAGCAAATATGTGGTGACTAATGGAGAGGCTAACCGAGCGTAACTATTACAAATTACTTGGCATTTCCCCTAAGGCCTCCTTTGAGGAAGTTCGATCTGCATACGATCAGGCCATGAGCATATACTCAACTGATTCTATTGCTACCTATTCACTGCTTACACCAAAGGAAAGGGAAGGGATACTTTCCCGTTTGGTTGATGCATACAAGACCCTGACTAACAGCCATCTTAGACGAGAATACAATCATTCTTTGATAGAAAAGGGAGAACTCTCTCCTCAAGAAATCGGGTTTCCATCCCTGGAAGGCTCAAATGTCGTCGAAGGCAAACTGAGAGAGGTGAGCGTAGAGAGTCTTATTCAAAGGGAAGAAAAGGCAGAGAATGAGAACCAACCGTCTGATGCTAACCTCCATCTGTTCGACGATGAAACCTCTGTAACCGGCAGAAGGATCAAAATGGTTAGGACAGCTAAAGAAATCAGCCTAGACGAAATATACCGAAAGACAAATATACCAAAGAAAACACTTGAGGATATTGAGGAAGAGCATTTCGAAGAACTTCCCGCCCTTGTGTATTTGAAAGGATTCTTAAGGACCTATGCTAAGATTCTAAATGTCAACCAGAGCCAAATGGTAGATGGATATGTCAAAAGGTATTTTGAATGGAAGAATACCTCTCAAAGATAAAAAATCGAACAGCAATGAAAGAGGCGGTAGAAAGGGTTAAGGGGGGAGGCAAAAAGGTAGTTTTTACGAATGGCTGTTTTGATATCCTTCACCAAGGTCATGTCCGCTATCTTTCTGAAGCCAAGAAGTGCGGAGATTATTTGATAATTGGCTTGAATAGTGACAGATCCGTTAGGAGCATTAAGGGAAAAAATCGCCCCTTGATGCCTGTGGGAGCAAGGGCAGAATTGCTTGCTGCTCTCTGTTTTGTTGATGGGGTAGTTGTCTTTGATGAGGAAGATCCCTTGGCTATAATCAAGTATCTGCAACCTCAGGTCTTAGTCAAAGGTTCAGACTGGGCCGACGAGGATATCATAGGTGCTGAAGTAGTAAAAAAGATAGGGGGTGAGGTCAGGCGAATACCACTTGTCCCGGGTATTTCAACTTCAGGTATCATTCGCAGGATTGCTGATCTTTACTCCGCAAGAAATAGCTGAGCAAAGGTATCTCCCTTTCTAACACAGAGGATGTTAATTTTGGTACAGGCGCCCATAGCTCAGCCGGATAGAGTAACGGACTACGAATCCGTAGGTCGCAGGTTCGAATCCTGCTGGGCGCACCAGTAAAAAATAGGCTATTAGCTAAACCAAAGACATCTATTCCCGAGCTTCAGACCCTCTCAAGGCCTAAATGACATCCCCTATTACGCCAACAGTCCCTGGATAAATTCAGAGTTAGAAATTGAAATGGGCAATCTAGCTTGAATGGCTGTCACTGGCGAGGAATTGACAAACGGTAAATGACCATGATGTCGGTCTGAGGTATTTTTGGATTGAGAATATTCCTCCTTCGGTGTATGTTCTTTCCTGAATGAATCATGTAATCCCCAGCTTCGACTCAGACATGACATCCCTACTCCGATTGGGGCTTCATATTGAAAGGGGAGCTGAGGGTTTCGCCCCAATTGGAATAGTGGAGTACCGGATTGATGGGTTTGCCCGCAGGGAATAGATCCTAAGATAGATACAGACCAGATGAATCAGGAAGAGGCTCAAGAATTTTTGGCCGTGGAGAAAGAGGCCTGAGAGGGATAAAAACATAGAAATGTTTCACGTGAAACAATCTTTATTCAGTTGAATGTGCTGTCTTGTCTAAATAGAACATCGTCCTTTTCATGGAATCAATAATATCCATAGTCAATCAGAAAGGAGGGGTTGGTAAAACAACAACAGCTGTTAATCTGTCTGCATCTATTGCTGCAGCTGAAAAAAGATGCCTCTTGGTGGATTGTGATCCTCAGGGAAATGCTACTACCTCTTTAGGGGTAAATCCATCAAGCCTTAAGCCGAGCCTTTACGACTTAATAGTTGGGGAACATGTCGGGAACAACGTCATTCTTGATACAGAAATTCCTATGCTTAAGCTTATCGGAGCCAATCCTGACTTATTTGGAGCGGAAGTGGAGATGTTTTCAAAAAAGAACAAAGAGTATCTTTTGAACAGTATCCTGTCTAAATTTAGAGATCAATACGACTATATTTTCATCGATTGCCCTCCTTCCCTTGGATTTCTTACACTTAATGCCCTTGCTGCTGCTGATTCTTTTCTTGTGCCACTTCAATGCGAATATCTTGCCATGGAAGGATTAACCCAGTTGCTTAATACTGTCAGGCTGGTCAAAAAGGGGCTTAACCAATCCCTTGTGATGATCGGTATTTTGTTAACAATGTTCGATAGGCGCAATAATCTATCACATCAGGTAGCCGATGAGGTGCGCCACCATTTTAGGGGTGTTTTTCGAACGGTTATCCCGCGTAACGTTACTTTAAGCGAGGCATCAAGCTATGGGAAGCCAATTATTCTCTATGATATTCAATCAAAAGGGGCCCAGAGCTATTTAGAACTTGCAAGGGAAATAATCCTTAAACAAGGGGATAAAGGTGGCCAAACGTAAGGCTCTTGGAAGAGGGCTGTCAGCCTTATTTCCTGAAACAGCTATCTCAGAAGATGATAGGGGGTTTTTCTACTGCCCCATTGAGTCCATTTCTCCCAATCCCCATCAACCGAGACAAAACTTCGACGATTCTGAGTTGACGGAATTAGCAAACTCTATAAGGGAGAAAGGGGTTATCCAACCCATACTGGTTACCCAGACAGAGGATGGGTTCCAACTCATAGCAGGAGAGAGGCGCTGGCGTGCAGCTCAAAAGGCAGGGCTTGATAAGATACCTGCATGGATAAGGGACGCATCTCCTTCAGAGGCCTTGGAATTAGCCCTTATTGAGAATATTCAACGGAAAGATCTCAACCCCATCGAAGAGGCATCGGCTTACCAGGAGCTGATGCAAAGGTTTAACCTGACACAGGAAGCGCTTTCAAAGAAGATCGGGAAAGATCGTTCGACAATTGCTAATTTCTTAAGATTGCTGAGACTTCCTGCTTTAATACAGCAAGATCTTATAGATCTTCAATTGACAACAGGCCATGCAAGGGTTCTGGTTGGCATCGAGTCTCCCCTAGTCCAAAAGGAGATTAGGGATCTCATCATAAAGAAATCTCTTTCTGTTCGCCAGACAGAGGTTTTGGTTAAGAAGACCTTGGCTCCGAAAAAGCCAAAGAGTCCAAAAGATGGCGCAGATTCCTATATAGAGTCTTTGGCCAACGATCTTCAAAAGTCCTTGGGCACCAAAGTAGTCATAAAAAGGAAGGGTGAAAAAGGCAGGATCATAATCGAGTTTTACTCTGATGAGGAGCTGGGGCGTCTGATCGACCGATTAATGTAGTTTCGCTTTTTGCCACCTTCTTTCATTTCTCTGTACCAATCTCTGAATATTCTCTCTATGCTGAAATGTGATTAACAGAGACATAACCAAGGAAGGGAGGATCATAAAGGTTGAATGACCCGTGACATACAGCCAGATAGGCATAGTAAGGGCCCCCAGAATTGAGCCCAAGGAGATATACCTCCATAGAGCAACCAAGATAAAGAATACTACCCCAGAAAATAAGCATGAAATCGGGGAAACAGCCAAAAGAACCCCGAGACATGTAGCCACCCCCTTCCCTCCTCTAAAGTGGTTGTAGAGTGGGAATTGGTGTCCTAACAAGGCCGAGAGACCAACCATGCCGCTCAGGGCCTCATTTATTTCTATTGATGACCCCAAAAGATGACGGGCCAAGACCACTGGAATGAACCCTTTCACGACATCTGCCAGAAGGGTAATAACCCCCCATCTGAGACCAACCTCACGAGCAACATTTGTGGCCCCAATATTTCCGCTGCCTGCTTTGGTGATATCTAACCTTGCCACCTTTTGGCTAATTAAAAGACCAAAAGGAACTGAACCCAAGAGATATGCACCTATCAAGAGCACTGCGAAAACTGTCCACATGTCCATTAATTCGTACAAAATAAGAGAAAAAATGTTTTTAAATTGAGAACTACTGTTATATAGTTATCAACCAACTACTCAACCCTCTTATGTTTATTACAATAAACAGATTTATCAAATGGTGCAATCCAAATCTTTAACCCAGGGGGCTTCTTTGAGTTTATTGATGGTTATGGACGGCCAGGGGGGCGGAATAGGAAGGGCTATAATAAAAAGACTAAGGGATGCCTTTGGGGAAGAGGTAGAAATACTTGCCTTGGGGACAAATTCTGTAGCCACCTCTCAGATGATGAAGGCAGGCGCTAATCGAGGGGCTACTGGGCAAAACGCCATTACAAGAACAGCCCCAGAGGTTGATATAATAATTGGCCCATTGGCTATTATCATGGCCAACTCTATGATGGGTGAAGTAACACCGGGGATGTGCGAGGCCATCTCATCAAGCAAGGCCCTCAAGATATTAATCCCATTGACCCAGGAGAGAATTGAGATAGTAGGCGTGTCCGGTGAACCCCTCCCCCACCTCATTGATCAGATCATTGAAATCATAAGAGGAGGAGAAAAAGATGTGTGAGGCATCAGCCTATCTTATTCAGGATGGAAAAGAGGAGCTTATTTTGGAAAACGTGGATGAGTTACACAAAGAAGGCGAGATGATTAAGATTGTAAATCTCTTCGGAGACCAGAAGGTTCTTGAAGCCCACATAAAGATGATCTCCTTTGTGGACAACAAGATAGTCTTGGAGAAAGGCAAAGGATAACCCCTGAGTGGTCATTCTTCCAAAAAGCAAGGCATGGTATTTCTTGAGAAGGCCTCTCCATTTCCGACGAATCTCTCGGGGAGTGAGAGATAGAAATGCCCTTCCTCTGTCTTTCCTCTTTTAATACATCCGCTTCCATATACCCTACATTTGATAGATAATTCCTCCATGGCTGCCCTTGTTTGATCTGGAGAAAGCATTCCACTTTGGATCACCTTAACTATGGCCCTGATCCGAAAGCGGTCCATACCAGTGAATCGCCGGGAGAGTTGATCTTCGTGCCCTCCCTCCTTAACAACCAGCTCCTTGGGAATCAGGTAAATGGGATAACGCGAAGATATCCTCAACCACAGGTCATAGTCCTCAGCGGCTGGGAGGCTTTCGTCAAAAAGACCAACTTCTTCAAAAAGAGGCCTCCTTAAAATAACGCTTGATGGGCTAACCAGACATAGCTTTAATGATTGCTTAAATATGTCTCCTGATGGTTTTTTATGTTTTCTTTTTGGGTTTACACGCCTGCCCTTTCTTATCCATATCTCTTCTGTCTGGCAGGCTACCGTCTCGGGATTTCGATCAACGAAGTCCATTTGAGTCTGCAACTTGTCATTAAGCCAGTAATCATCTGAGTCTAGGAATGCAATCCAAGGTGCAACCGAGTTCTCTATTCCCATGTTTCTGGCTGCTGACACTCCTCGGTTGACGGGCCTTCTCAGGTATGCAATCGAGGATGCGTATCTGGCAAGGGCCTGGTTGGTATCATCAGTTGAGCTGTCATCAACTACGATTATCTCGAAATCCCTAAAGCTCTGGTTGAGAACAGATGTCACCGCCCTTACCACTTTCTTGGACCTGTTAAATGTTGGGATTATGACGCTAACCTCGGGCATTTTCTAAGGCAACTTCCAGATAAGGGCAAGTAACCCTGCCAAAAGAAGATTGCTTTCGGCAAAAGCTTGCAGGCGAGATCCATCCCTTATCCAGCCCTTTTGGTATGCTGTGAGATAAACAAATGAATTGAGAAAACAGATAGTAAGGACAAAACCCAGATTCGAGACCATTCCAATCGATGTTGATAGCAGGATGAATATACCAAAAAGGGCATTTATCAGTAGCAAAAGATCCAATGCCTTTTCTTCTCCCAAAGCAATGGGAAGGGTCTCCCTTCCTACTATCAGATCTCCCTGAATATTGAGGATATCAAAGAGGCCGGACCTTATGTAACACATTGAGGAGACAAAGAAAAAGGAAGTTAGAACACCGGGCCAGAAAGGCTCAGGCAATCCAACAATAGGAAGTAGCGAGCTGATTATACCCCAAGCCAACGCCTCTGCCATAGTTTTTGATCCTGGAAGATCTTTTATTTTTGCATAACGCCCGAGATATCCAAACCTCAGCGGTATTATTGGGATGCTATAGACTATGCCGAGGAGAGCTAAAACAAGAAAAAGCACGAACTGAGCTGTGCCCAAATAGAGGGAGAGAATGAGCCCTGTACCTATTCCTGTCAGAGAGGTGGTTATGAGAAAAGTTCTGTGCTGGTTATAGAAAAGGGCTACACCAGGATCGTTGTATGTACTAGCCCCTTTATCAAGAAAACGATTGAGAACATGCATGCTATAGACATAGAACAGCGCAAGCAATGGATGGATGAGATCGGCATTCCCTTTTGAGAGCATAAGGCCGGCATAGGTTAGAGAAAAAGCCCCTATGGCCACCGGAATATTGATCTTGAGTAAGAACTGGAATACCTTTTTCAATAAACTTCCAAGAGGGTGTTGCCTGCTTTTGCCCATGGTTTTCAATGTCTCGGTCACATTTTTGATCATCCAGTTGGGTGTTGATGCGCCAGCTGTAACTCCAACGGTCTGTGTGGAGGAAAACCACAAGTCCTTTAGCTCCTTTTCTGTCTCTACATGAAACGTAGGTTTACCTGTTGACCTTGATATCTGATACAGCCGTCTGGTATTGCCACTGTTGTATCCACCGACTATCACCATGCTATCTACCTCATGCGCCAATGACCTCACTTCCCTCTGCCTTTTATATGTTTCATCACAGATGGTATCAAATACTATAGCCTCCGAATAACGGCCTTTGATCGCCTCGGTTATCTTTCTGTAGGCGTCTACATCCTGTGTTGTCTGAGATACAACTATTAACCTCTTCGTCTCAGGAAGCTTCTTCACATCTTCAGCAGAACCTATGACTATCCCATGACCTCTGCAATAACCCATCAAGCCGATGACCTCGGGGTGCCTCGAATCCCCAAAGATAACCGGGGTATAGCCTTTCTTATTGTATCTTCTTATTATTCCCTGCACCTTTGCCACCCGTGGGCACGTAGCATCAATTATCTTGAGATTTGTAGATCTTATCATCTCCCTTTCAGTTGGTGTAATACCATGGGCCCTGATAGTTATCCTTCCTCTATCATGCTCATCAATATCCTCTTTGACATCTACACCTTTAGACCGAAGAAGATCTAATACCTGCTGATTATGGATTAAAGGTCCATATGTGAAGAGTTTTCCATCACCTTTGTTGGCCTCTGACAGGGTGATCTCCATTGCCCTTCTGACACCCATGCAGAATCCAGCGGTTTTGGCCAATCTAACCTTCACTATCCATCTCCCCTCTTACATCTCCAAAATACCTGTCAACAGCAGAGATTAGCTTTTCTCTTCCATCCATCTCTGAAATAAAACTCTTTAAGAATCTTCTATTTGGAAGTA
>JABXJY010000036.1:0-5249 GCA_013375385.1 Desulfobacterales bacterium | reverse complement strand
GAAGTCCCTTTGTGTACAAAAGGAGCAAGCCTCTCATGATATCTGTTGCCCTTTTCTCTCCAAGATACTCTATGAGAAGTGAATAATGCTCCATAGTTAACCGATACCTGTCATCGAGGCCTGGAGTATCAAAGTCCCCCTTTTCTTCCATATCTAAAATCTGCCTGAAAATCCATGGATTAGTCAATGCTGCCCTGCCAATCATAACCCCATCACAGTTTGTTTCAGAGCGCATCTTTAGGGCTAAATAAGGCTCTGTTATGTCACCGCTGCCGATAACGGGGATTTTTACTGCCTCCTTTATCCTCCCAATTAATGTCCAGTCAGCTTTTCCAGAAAATCCTTGACTGGCAAATCGTGGATGAACCGAAATCCCATCAGCTCCGCAGTCCTCTATTACCATGGCGAACTCAAGGGCACTTGCCTCTTCCGGGGACCATCCAGCCCTGATCTTTGCTGTCACCGGAAGAGAAGTGCTCTTTCGCACAGCGGAAAGAATCTTTGCCGCCTTCTTTGGATCGCGCATCAGAGCTGCTCCTGATCCTGTCTTAACGACCTTTTTTGCTGGACATCCCATGTTGATATCAATAATATCCATCCCTTTTTCAGCTGCTATTTGGGCCGATATGGCCATTGAATCTGGTTCATGCCCGAATAACTGGGCTGCAACAGGTCTTTCAGCAGGTTGGCTATCGAGATAAGTGTGGGTTTTTGTCTGGCCCCGGGAAAGACCTACAGCGCTAATCATCTCTGTAATAACAAGGCCTGCTCCCATTTTTCTTATAATCAGACGAAAGGGGAGGTTTGTTCTTCCTGACATTGGGGCCAGAACTAGCCAGTTCTTCAAATGCAATGTACCGATAGGTAGCATAAGATTATTGTAAATGAATGCTTTTCCCATTACAATCTAATAAAAGGCCTGTTTTCTTGTTCTTGACTTCAAAAGGGCTTTAAACTATTTCTACTTAAAAAATCCTGAGAGTGGGAGGGAATAGATGGATAAAGAATTAGAGGGTAGAATAGAGATTGTTGAGGGAGATATTACAAAGATGGAGGTGGATGCTATCGTTAATGCTGCCAATACCTCACTTCTGGGCGGTGGAGGTGTTGATGGTGCGATACACCGGGCAGCTGGTCCAGAACTCCTTGCTGAAACGAGAAAGATAGGTGGTTGCCCAACTGGCGAGGCCCGCGTAACAAAGGCATATCAATTGCCAGCCAAATGGGTTATCCACACAGTTGGTCCAATCTGGTCCGGGGGAAACAGGGATGAGGATAACCTGCTTGCCAGCTGCTACAGAAATTCCTTTAAGGCAGCCGTGGAGATCGGTGCAGTTACGATCGCCTTTCCATCCATAAGTACGGGTGCCTACCGGTTTCCACTGGAAAGAGCCACAAATATTGCCTTAAGTGAAACTCAATCCTTTCTTCATACCAACCAATCTATTAAAAAGGTTATGTTTGTCTGTTTTGGCAGGGAGGTTCATAACAAATATCAGGAGGCATTCAAAGAGGTATTTACCTAAGAGGCCCATCAAAGTGGAAGGGATGTAACCTGATCAGAATACTTCAGGGGGTCTTCTTCGTGGTTACAATTTTGGTTGTTTATCACTCTCAAACAGGCAGAACCAAGAAAATGGCAGCGGCCGTAGCCAGAGGGGTAGACTCAATAGAGAATGCAAGTGCTACCCTCAAAGAGGCAACGGAGACGACCCTTGATGATCTCTTTGTCTGTGATGGCCTGGCCCTTGGCTCCCCCGAGTATTTCGGCTACATGTCCGGGGCTCTAAAGGATCTTTTTGACAGGACTTACTATCAGGCTCGAGGCAGGAAGGAAATCTTCAGAAAACCCTACGCAGTATTTATTTCCGCCGGCAACGACGGCCTGGGGGCCCTGAGGAGCATTGAACGGATCTGTTTAGGCTATCAGTTCAAAAAGATCTATGAGCCGGTTGTGGTCAGAGGAGAAATTGATGAGGATGTTTTGGCCCAGTGCGAGGAGTTGGGAAAGGTAATCGCTGCCGGTTGCGAGGCCGGGATATATTGACTTTCACCTGTTTTCTGGAAGATAAAGCCCCATCGTTTATGCCCTAAATAGAGGTTCTTGACAATGAGTGAGAACAATGACTACACCGAAAAGATAAAAGCTAATGTCCTCAAACTAGGTGCAAATCTTGTCGGTGTGGCGAATGCCGAGCCTTTAAGAGAGCTTACTTCAGAGCCACCAAACCTACTAGATCCCTTTGATCGGGCAGTTTCTATTGCCCTAAGGCTTCCCGGCGCTGTATTTGAACAGATAATCGACAGGCCAACACCCCTCTATTCTTCCCTCTATCAGTCTGCCAACAGGATCCTCGATGAAATCGCCCTTCACACTGCCAATATCCTTCAAAACGATGGATTTAAGGGTCTACCTATTCCTGCATCTCAAGTTCTGGATAGGAAAAATTGGCATGGTGCCATTACACACAAGGCAGTAGGAAGAATGGCCGGATTGGGATGGCAAGGAAAAAGCCTGCTTCTGGTGAATCCGCACTATGGCCCCCGCATCCGTCTTGTCACCGTCCTTACTGATGCCCCCCTTGAAATAGACAGGCCTATAAAGAATCGTTGTGGAGAATGTAACCTGTGCGGTGATGCTTGTCCAGCAAGGGCTATAAGAGGTGTTGGTACAAAGGATAATTACAGCAGCAGGGAAGAGGCACTTCACTTGTCACGTTGTGTAGAAAAGCTTACCGGTGAATTTGCAGAGCTTCCCGATGTGGGTTCCCCAATTTGTGGGATTTGTATCAAGGTCTGCCCCTTTGGACGTTAGGGCTCCTATTTTTATTGCTATCCTATGCTTTTACCATATAACCCACGATGACTCTCTGTGAGGCCCAGAAGAAACAGTGACCAAGAGATACAATAACATTCTAGATACGATTGGTAATACACCCATCGTTCCTATAAGGCATCTTAACAAAAAAGACAACGTTACGATATGTGCCAAACTTGAGTCTTTCAATCCGGGGGGATCTATTAAAGATAGAGTAGCCCTGTCCATGATTGAACAGGCAGAGAGAAACGGTCACCTAACCAAGGATAAAGTAATTGTAGAGGCGACAAGCGGTAATACAGGAATTGGCCTCGCCCTTGTTGCTGCCATTAAAGGTTACCGGTTGTTGCTCACTATGTCTGATTCAGTCAGCGAGGAAAGGAAAAAGATACTGAGGGCATTAGGGGCAGATCTCAGGCATACCCCATCCCACCTTGGCACCGATGGCGCCATTGAAGAGGCATATAATCTGGTTAGAGAAGAGTCAGCCAGATACTGGCTGGCAGATCAATTTAACAATGAAAGCAACTGGATGGCCCACTACTACGGGACTGCCGTTGAAATTTGGGAACAGACTGGCGGAAAGGTGACCATGGTAGTAGCTCCTATGGGTACCACAGGCACTGCGATGGGTCTTTCCAAGAGGCTGAAGGAATACAATCCAAAAATCGAGATAGTCGGGGTCGAGCCCTATCTGGGTCATGGTATCCAGGGAATGAAAAATATGAAGGAATCTTATCGCCCTGAAATATTTGATAGAGATCTTCTCGATCGTATTGTCAATATTGAAGACGAAGAGGCCTTCCACACGACAAGGAGACTTGCCAGAGAAGAAGGCATCTTTGCAGGTATGAGTTCAGGAGCAGCTATGGCTGTTGCTCTTAAGGTTGCCCAAGAGATAAAAGGGGGACTCATTGTGGTTATATTCCCTGATGGTGGGGAACGATACCTCAGTACCAATCTATTTATGGACAGAAAAAAGACAGACACCAAATTCTATAATACGTTGAGCAGGCAAAAAGATGAATTCATCCCCATACGAGAAAACGAGGTCTCTATCTATTCCTGCGGGCCCACCGTATCAAAATTAATTGATCTTGGTGATTGCAGGAGATATGTGGTCGCTGACCTGCTCAGACGTTACCTTGAGTTTAAGGGTTTTACTGTAACACATATAATGAATATTACAGATCTGGATGATAAGACCATTCAGGGAGCTGAGGCTGCGGGAGAAGAGGTACAGACATTCACTGGAAAATATTACAAAGAATTCCTTAAAGATATGGATACCCTCAATATCAAAAGGGCAGCCAGTTACCCCCTGGCCAGTGAACACGTGGAAGAGATGATAGAGATCACTCAAAAGCTCTTGGAAAAAGGTTTTGCCTATGAAAGATTGCGCTCTGTCTATTTCGACATCTCTCGTTTTGGTGATTACGGCAAGCTCTCAAGGGTGGATTTAAACAAGATCAAGGTGGGAAAAACAGTCAACCTTGATCAGTATGAAAAAGACAACCCAAGGGATTTTACCCTGCTTAAGAGATCAACATTACATGAACTTAAAAGAGGAATCTTTTTCCCCACCAGGTGGGGAAATGTGCGACCCGGCTGGCACATAGAATGTGCTGCCATGGCCATGAAATGTCTGGGTGAAACCTTTGACATTCAAACCGGGAGTATGGATCTGATCTTTCCACACCATGAAAACGATATAGCTATATCAGAGGCCCTTACCGGCAAGCCATTAGCTAACTACTGGGTTCATAGTGAAGTGGTAAAAGAGAAAACGTTTCCTGAAATTCCTGAAGAAAAGCCTATCACCCTGAGAGAGGTGCTCAACAAGGGATATAGTGGAAGGGAGATTCGATACTGGTTTATCAACATGCACTACAGAAGGGCAATCGATTTTTCATGGTCAAAGCTAGATATAGCAAGAAATACCGTCTCTCGTTTAGACAGATTCGTCCATAAACTACGCTCCTCCCAAAAAGGCCCAGTCAATAGTGAGATTAATCAGTTGATCTATGATCTTAGTCACAGGTTTACCAAGGCAATGGATGATGATCTCAATATTGCACCTGCCCTTGCCGCTCTTTTTGAATTCATGCATCACATCAATCGTATAGTTGATTCTAAGGGGTTGGAGCCATCCGACCGAAATAAGATCGAAGACGTTCTCTCCAGGCTCAACTCAGTGCTCATGGTGATGGATCTGACAGATACAGAACCTTCCAAACAGATAGAGGAACTGATAGGAGAGAGGGCCTATGCTCGGCAAAAAAAGGATTGGGCAAAGGCTGATAAGATAAGAAATGAGCTAAGGGAACTGGGAGTTGAGGTGATTGACACAAGTGATGGAACAAGGTGGCGAAAGATTCGATAAATGTCTCCGCCACAACCTTCGCCACTAAGGCTCATTGCCATAAGCCAT
>JABXJY010000246.1 GCA_013375385.1 Desulfobacterales bacterium | reverse complement strand
TGGGATGGAAATCTCCGGTGATGATGAGATCATGGATCTTGTTGTGCCGAACCAGTAGTGTCACCCTTATCAATCCGGCAGGGGCCTTGTGCCGACCTTCTGTCTTAATGGCATCTGAAGGCATTTCTTTAAACCGCATGCGCTCAGAATTTGCATAGAACCACTCCTCAGAGGTGTATTTCCTCTGATATTCGGCGGCATATCCTTTCTCCAACCTGCTCAGTTCCCCGGGTACCAACGTAACCTCTTTTCCGAAAACCTTCTCGATAGTCTTGTTCGTAATTGCCGCAACATCTGAATCAGTCAATTTTCTTCCCGTCTCCTTTTCCAGGCAGGTAAACCGCGCTCCAGCGTCTTTTATCTTCTTGTCCTGAGTTTTTTCAATGGGTATCCTTATGGCCTTTGTCAAGATATCCAGATTTGTAGGAACAACATTGATGAGCAGGCGCATGGTCAAAATATCCTTCTCAAGCCTTGCTGAGGTTGCGATCAGTTTTCTTCCCTCCACCTCCACGTCATTGAGAGGGCGATATACTGTTTCGATATTGAACAATTCTCGGACGGCATCCGCTAAATTGGTTAAGGTGACGCGAAAGGCATCCTTTACTGTTTTTAAGGGTACCCATGGAAGTTTTGTATCCACATTTATGGCGATGAGTGCAGCTCCATCCGGGCCCAGGATGGCTCCACCGGCATTCTGCCGCCTTCTGACAACAATCTTTTCCTCCCTGCAGTAGTCGAGGTCAAGGCACTTCTCCGGGTCCTCAAGAAAGCCTACCGTAAAACTGTCACCACGGAAAATATTCAAGACCACCGTACCTTTCGCCTGCCTTTGTTCTAAGGCAAGTTCTATGGCAGGTGAAACGCTTGTCGAAAAGTCCGCATAGGTGTATTCCGTTTTTATGAACCTCAGCTTTTCCATTTTTCTCCTTACCCAAGGTAATCCTTAGTCTATTCCCACCGATCCAGGGAGCGATTTAGCCGGTTGATGCGATCCTCCATGGTCTCCGCCTCCCCTTCCTTCCACTCGATCACCTGACAGACGATGCCGCAAAGATCCTTCGGGCTCAGAAGGATCTCCCTTCGGACGCCACCGGGCTCTTCCTCATGGGGGATCCGGACTCCCTTCTCATGGAGTTCCTCCTTGAAACCATCGAGGTCATCCACCTCGAGACCCAGGTGGTGCAGTCCCTCTCCCCTCTGCTCGATGAACTCTGCAATAAATCCATCGGGGTCTGCGGCCTGGTCCAGACCGATGATGGTGTCTCCCAGCTTCAAATAGGCGGCGGAAATCCTCGAACCTGAAAGCCGGATCTCCCTCTTCCGGATGAGTTCCGCACCTAAGATCCGGCTGAAGCGTTCGATTGCATCGTCCAGGTCCCGTACCGCTACCGCGATGTGATCTACCCTCCTGATCTTTGCCATGTATACCTCCCCTTTGCTCATTGGCTTAACCGATCTGATCGAGGGCCTTCCGGCAGGCCTCGGTCACAGGGATTAGGAAATCCTCGATATCCATCATCATCGCCTCAAAGCCCACGGCCTCCGAGGCGTCTCGCATCCTCCTTCCGATAGCCTCGGCATCTCCTGCATCGATGCCTATCAGATCCCTGACGATCTGGTCATCCCCATCGATCGGGCTGATGAAATAATCCCCTGAAATCATCACATCCGCGATCTTCCCCTCCCGATCCACGAGGACATAAACCGTTACCAGCTTCCTCGCCTTGCGGCGATTGAGGCCAAGGCCGTATCCCTCTGGGACGGAGGCAAAGTGCTTGAGGCTCGATTTGGAATAGGTCCATTCCTCAGAGGCAAATCTCTCCCGATAGCGATCGTAGAGGGCCATCTCCTGTTCGCTCAGCTTCCCGAGCTCTGGCCGGGTGCCTATGGCCGTCTCAAATTCATCCACGATGGCATTGAAATAATCGACCTTGGGTATCTCTCTTCCTGTCTCCCTCCGAAGGCTTGTCGCATAGTCCTGGATGTCCTTTGCGGCCTTGTCGCTGAACTTCTCGGCGGGGGTCTTAAAGACCGTTGAAGCGATCGAAATGTCCAGATCATCGATATTCAGAAACCCCCCCATGTTCACACAGTCTGTGCCATGAGGAAGGGCTGCAAGGGCACCGAGCTTTCGATCCCCGACCCGGAGATCTCCGATGTGCTTGTAATAAGCTTCGGCTACACCTATTCGCCAGGCGGCTCGCAGAAGGACCTCGCTACACATTACCCGAAGGGCCTCCTCCATATCTGGAAAGAGATCCTGTCCAAAGGCAAAGGCAAACTGAAAGGAATTGGGGCCCCAGATACCTGAGCCACCTCCGCCGATCTTTCGAAAAATCTCCACCCCGATCCGCCGGCAAGACTCGATATCGATGTCATCATCGATGTTGATATGCCGGCCCACAGCCACAAAATATAGGTTTGTGGAGTAGATCACGAGCGTATCAGAGATCTTTCCCTCAGCCCTCATGTCATTGACAAGGGGGCGGGTCACGATATAGTCAAGAGGACTGGCGTTGGGCCAGTATATGATTCGCCATGGCTTCATCTTCAGGTCTCCTGTCGAGAGTCAATGGTAGATCTCCTTCGACAACTCCTTGTAGGCCTCCCGCTGGATCACGAGGCGCATGATCTCATTGGTTCCCACAGCAGTCATACCACCACGCGCATCCCGGAAGTGGCGCTCAATGTCATGTTTCGTGGTGAACCCTATCCCCCCCATGATCTGCAGGGCCTCGTTTGCCACCCAAAAAGAGGTCTCCGCGGCAAAAACCTTGGCCATGGCTGCGTCCTTGGTTACATCCATCCCCTGATCCACCATCCTCGCAGCCTTGATACGGAGGAGACGGGCCGCCTCCATCCTCGTCACCATATCAGCTACCTTGAAGCTAATGGCCTCGAACTGACAGATCGGTCGGTGAAAGGCATGCCTCTGCATGGAATAGCGAGCCGCGGATTCATAACAGCTCCTGGCAGTACCTATCAGCCCGGCAGCCACCAGAACCCGCTCGCTATTTAACATGTCCATAAGAATGGGCCAGCCCTGGTTTTCCTCGCCAATCAGGTTTTCCGCAGGGACCTTCACATCGTTAAACTCGAGCAGAGAAACGATCCTTAATCCTCGCCACCCCAAGGTATCTAACTCTTCAAGGGCTGTAATACCTCCCAGAGTCTTTTCCACCGCAAGGGCGCTCATCCCCTTGGTGGGGTGCACCTCGGGGTCTGTGATGGCAAAGACGAGGAAGAGCTCGGCAACCCCGCCGCTCGCCATGAACCGCTTCTCGCCATTGAGTAGATAGTGATCACCTTTCCGGATTGCACGACTCTTCATGCGGGCAGCATCAGAACCCCCTTCGGGCTCTGTAATGCACTCAGAAACAATGGTTTCGGCTCTGAAGATCCCAGGTAGAAATCTTTTCTTTTGATCCTCGTTTCCGTAGTAGTTGATAATGAAGGCAACATGATGGGGTACGCTCCGCGCGCAGGCAAGGGCGTAAGACTGGGCACCCGTCTCCTCATTAACGATCGTTTCGTGGATCATATCTCTTCCGCCTCCCCCATACCGTGCAGGGAAACGCACTCCAATATAGTGCCTTTGAGCCATCTTCTCCAATAGATCGAAGGGATAGCGGTTTTCGCGATCCATGGAGACGACGTAAGGGCCGATCTGTCTTTCGAAGAAGGCCCTCGCCTCCACGGTATATTTCAGCTCTTCCTCGGAATAGAAAATTGATTGCATCTGTCCCTCTCTCCCCTTTTGATATTTTCGCTGATCGTCTTTTCTCAAGTCGTTAAA
>JABXJY010000508.1 GCA_013375385.1 Desulfobacterales bacterium | reverse complement strand
TGCCTGGCTGTAAACCTCCCGAGCGATTTTTACCGCATCCTCATCATCAGCGTTGGCTAAAAGGAGCGCGGCTGCCAAGGAGAGGCTGATTATCCTCTTCATCTCCGTGGGGTCGCACTTATCGGGCGTGTCCAGGCTGCTATGATGGAAGACATCGCCGTGACCTAGCATGGGCGTGGGGATGGAAAAAGCGGAGTCGTTGAACATAATGTGGTCTGAGCCTCCACTATAGGAATTGATGCGGAAATTGAAGCGGTACCTGCTTCCTCGAGGAGAATAAAATGCGCTTCCCTCCAGCCAACCCAGCAGGTTGATGAGAACATCGTTGATATAGCCAGGGACCGAATAGGGAGCGCAAGTCAGATTGAAGTTCGCCTGGCAGAGGGCATAATCCTCGCCAATCATATCCAGATTCATGCCGGCAATACCTTTATCCTTGAGGTTTTGATGCTCAGCAAGATAGGCTGCTGCTCCATGTATTTCGGGAAGCCAGAGAAAGCGAATGGTTCTTCTGGGAGGCGGAATCTCCCCCTTGCTGACCAGAGCCAGGACATTTCTCACCATCTCCATCATACCGGCTGAACCCGAGGCGTTGTCGTTGGCTCCGGGCTTATAGTGGTCGAGGTGCCCCATGATGATAATCTCCTGGGAGGGATGTTCACTTCCGGTTATTTTAGCTTCGAGCACCGGCATCTCGCCGTCGAAAAGCTCAGCGTCCACACTGGCCCGCATGGTTACTTTCTTCCCTGCTTTGAAGAGAGAAACAAGCTCCTTCTCCTGCCTGCGGGAGAGGGCGAAGCCAAAGCCGGTCTTTTCCCTCTC
>JABXJY010000245.1 GCA_013375385.1 Desulfobacterales bacterium | reverse complement strand
TGCCGGGGTAGTAGGGATACTGGTGGGTGGAGAAGTAAAGGATGGAGGGATCATCTTCAAAGACGTGTTGGGTGCTGTTACCATGGTGCAGATCCCAGTCCGTGATCAGAATCCTCTCCAGGCCCAACTCCTTCTGGGCATATCTGGCCCCTATTGCCACGTTGTTAAAGAGGCAAAATCCCATGCCCCTGTTTCTCTCAGCGTGATGACCCGGAGGTCTCACCAGGGCAAACGCATTGTCTAGCTCACCAGTGTTTACCATTTTGATGGCATTGCACAGACCTCCCGCAGCAAGCAAGGCGGCCTTATAGGAACCGGGGGAGGTCTGCGTGTCTGCATCAAGGTAACTGTATGGCTTACCGGCTGTGGCTGCCACGGTGTTTATATAGTCTTTTGAGTGAATATAGAGCAATTCCTCCTCTGTAGCCTCTCTCACCGGGACATCAACATATCTATCTACCATATCCGGATCGTTCAGCATCCCATAGATGACCTCCAGCCGTCTGTGGCTTTCGGGGTGAAAGTCTCCTGTTCTGTGGTCAATATATCTTTCGTCCCTGACGATTCCCGTCTTAAACATGGCCAATCTCCTCTATCTTTCTAACTTGTTAACTTTAGGCACTTTAGACACGTATTAGCTTATCAAGCACTACCATCTAAGATCAACCAAAAAAACTTCAAAAATTATCGAAGCTCTGGAGGGGTATAGAGAAGGCACAGAACGAGCACATAGGTATTTTCATTGGCAGCTGTGGATGTAAGCCCTTATGAAGGTTAGAGGCTAACGCAAAAATGCTTGCAAAGCCTTTTCATAGAAGATAGACTTCAGTGTTCACTCATGGCAACTGTTCAGGTAGCCACAAAGGCACCAAGACACAAAGAATAGACCTGCCCGCCATCGCTCTCGCTCAGGCGAGTTTCCGAATTCCGGAACTCGGAAGCAGGCGGGTATGAGTTTTACCCCCTTATCTGAAAAGGGAGGACGCATTGCAAGGAAAGCAATTCATTAGTCTTAATGTGCTCCTTATCGAAAAGGGTACTTAGAGAATAATTCTGTACTCTTAGTGCCTTGGTGTCTTAGTGGCTGAATAGACACGACTCATATTAAATCAGACCAAGGGAGTGCCCATGGATATCAAGAATCTCAGAATCAATGGAAGGCGCCTTCAGGACGCAATGGAGGAGATGGCCAGGATTGGGAAAACCCCCGCAGGTGGCGTCCAACGCCTCACCTTGTCAGACGAGGATAGGCAGGCCAGAGATCTGTTTGTCAAATGGCTCAGGGAGATGGACCTGGCGATCATGATCGATGAGATGGGGAATATATTCGGCAAAAGGCCTGGAAAGAATAACGATCTGTCCCCTGTCATGGCCGGTTCCCATATCGACTCACAGCCCAAGGGGGGCCGTTTCGACGGTATCCTGGGCGTCATGGGAGCCCTGGAGGTATTGCGAACAATCCATGACAATACCATAGAGACCGAAAGACCCATTATCATCGTGGATTGGACCAATGAAGAGGGTTCGCGATTTGCTCCAGCCGTGCTTGGTTCAGGAGTCTGGACAGGAACATGGGAGAAAGACTGGGTCTACAGC
The DNA here is from genome assembly GCA_013375385.1 of Desulfobacterales bacterium. GTDB lineage: Bacteria > Desulfobacterota > DSM-4660 > Desulfatiglandales > B25-G16 > JABXJZ01. Next base: position 2,229 of record JABXJY010000245.1, on the reverse strand, counting down.
AGAACCGACATCCATGGCAAGAGATTTGGCGAAGAACTGGAGAGAATAGGATACAGGGGCAGACTGCCGGCAAAAAAATGGCCAGTCCATGCCTACTACGAATATCACATTGAGCAGGGGCCTGTCCTGGAGAGAGAGGGAAAGGTCATTGGTGCTCCAAAAGGAATTGTCTGCATTCACTGGTACGATGTGTATGTGAAGGGAACGGCCAACCAGGTGGGACCCACCCCCATGGAAGGCAGAAACGATGCCTTATGCGCCTCGGCAGAGATGATCCTGAAGGTGAACGAAACGGCTACCAAGACGGATGGCAACCTGGTGGCAACTGTTGGTGAGATTCATAACTCCCCCAATTCGAGGAACATCATTCCGGACAAGGTCCATTTCACAGTGGACATCCGTTCCTGGGATGACGAGTTGGTCATCCGCGCATGGGATGAGATGAGAAAAGGCTTTGATGCAATCGCTGAACAAAGAGGATGCCCAATCAGGATTGAAGAGACCTGGAAGGTTAAGCACACTCCTTTTGACGAGAAACTCGTCAAAAGGGTTTTGGAAACTGCCCAGCAACTAGGATATCCCAATCGTCCTATGGTCAGTGGTGCCGGACATGATGCAGGCTACCTGAGTATGGTCGCACCAACCGCAATGATATTTGTCCCCAGTATCGGGGGCAGAAGCCATGTGGAAGTGGAAAATACCAGTTGGGAGGACTGCGAAGCAGGGGCGAATGTTCTTCTCCACTGTATTCTCCAATCGGCCTTGGAAAAATAGGAAATGGATGGGCAACTGACTGGGCAACGGAAACTGGGCTAGAATCTGTTACATCGTCATTGCGAGCCCGAAGGGCGTGGCAATCTCCCTCACTATGAGATTGCTTCGTTTCACTCGCAATGACATTTTAGCTAATGCGTCTGTGTTAGATTGAAGCGAATCAATCCAAAAGGGTAAGACCTAACAGAGAAATGAAAGGAGAATGATCATGGATACGGCTCATTATCTTCCCAGAAGCGCCCTTCCAATGATAATCTTCTCGATCTCCTTAGTTCCCTCATATATCTCGATTATCTTTGCATCGCGATAAAAGCGTTCAACATCATATTCCCCCATATAACCGTAACCGCCGTGGATCTGTACCGCCTCCTCTGCCACGCGAACACCCGTTTCCCCGGCAAACCACTTGGCCATGGCCGTTAGTTTATGGTCAAGCTCTCCCCTATCGGCCTTACACGCTGCTTCATACACGAGATTTCGGGCTGCCTGGATGCGGGTGGCCATCTCTGCTATCTTGAACTGAATTGCCTGAAAGGAGCTCAAGGTTTGTCCAAATTGCTTTCTATTCTTGGCATAGGTAATGGCCTTTTCCATGGCACCCTGGGCAATACCAACCCCTTCTGAGCCCACATGGATTCTGGTTCTATTAAAAAACTCCATGAACTGATAGAAGCCCATCCCCTCCTCGCCGATAAGGTTTTCCTGCGGCACACGGACATCCTTGAAATACAGCTCGGCCGTATCCGAAGCCCTTATTCCCAACTTATGGGGAAGCTTATTTGCCTCAAACCCTTTCCGGTCACTTTCCACAAGGATCACGCTATGCCTTCGATGTCGGGAGGTATTATCCGGGTCTGTGAGGCAGATAACATTAAAGTAACTGGCAACTGTACCGTTGGTGATAAACATCTTGTTTCCATTGATAAGATAATCAGTACCGTCTCTTCTTGCGGTGGTCGTAATGGCCGAGACATCGCTGCCGGCATCCGGCTCGGTGATGGCAGAGCCCATAACGGCCTCTCCCTTCGTGAGTGGAACGAGATATTTCTTCTTTTGCTCCTCTGTCCCGTACAGCTCGACCATATCCGCCCCGAAGGTGGCTGCGATCACAACAGATCCCAAACCGGGGTCAACGCGCCATAACTCTTCAGTGACGAGGCATTTCTCCAGGTAGCCGTAACCACTTCCGCCGTATTCCTCAGGAAGGTTGACCCCTATAAAGCCGAGCTCGGCTGCTTTTGTGACCAGATCCCGGGGGTACTTTTCTTCTTGATCGCACTCTTGTGCAATCTCCGGAAATTCACCCTCGGCAAACTCCCTGGCTGCCTTTCTGATATCCTGCTGATCTTTTGTTAACTCAAAGTCCATGATCTCTCCTCCTTGTGTTTATTTCCGAACAATAGCATATCCCTCGCCATATTCCTCTTCCCACGCTGGATTTCTCAAGGAGAACGC
>JABXJY010000244.1 GCA_013375385.1 Desulfobacterales bacterium | reverse complement strand
AGCACCAGAAACTCCTTATCGTCAACCTCCAGGCTGAAGTCCTTAACGGCCTCCACCTTGCCGAAGTTCTTGGAAACAGCTTCTAAGGTGACTTTAGCCATTCATTCCTCCTCCTGATACGCTGAAATTCATCAATGATTCATCAGACATGGTGATTCGCGATGGACTCCGCCCCATGATGGTCTTTTCAGAGCCATTTACCTCAGCATCCCTCCCGTTAATCCAGCGATGTAATAGTCCATGAGAAAAGCGAATAGTATCACCACCGGCACAGAGGCCAGCAGTGCAGCCCCCATCAGCTCGCCCCAGAAATAGACGTCCCCCCTGATAAGGGTGGTGTATATCCCGGCGGTCAATACCTGCTCGTCCGCTCTGTAAATATAGGCCAGAGGGTAAAGAAACTGGGCCCATGAAACGGTAAATGCAAACATCGTGGCCGCTATCAGTCCCGGGGCCGCCACGGGCAGAAAGACCTTCCAGAGCATCTGGATATACGTGGCCCCATCCACAAAGGCCGCCTCATCCAGGGCCCTGGGTATAATAGAGAAGAACCCTATGAGTATCCAGGTACAGAAGGGTACGGTAAATGTTGGATATAGAAACAGAAGGGCCCACTTGGTGTTCAGAAGGCCCATGCTACCGACAACCTTGAAGAAAGGGATAAACAAGAGTGTAGGAGGAACGAGGTAAGTACAAAAGACCCCCACACCGAAGTATTGCGACGCAAAAAATCGCAGTCGCGAAATAGCATATGCGGCCAGGATACTGATAGCCATCGTGATGAGCGTCACCAGGCCTGCTATAACAACCGAATTCTTGACCCACACAAGAAACTCTGTTCCAAACAGGATCTTTTTGTAATGGGCGAGCGTGGGTTTTGACTGGATGACCAGAGGGATCCCCTTGAGGCTTGTGATCTCTGTGTCCGTCTTAAATGAGGTGATAAGCATCCAGTACAGGGGAAACAGGAAAAAGACCAGGAAAGGGATGAGGACAAGATACGAGATGGTCACCTTCATCTTTTTTCGTTTAGCCAGCGACCTGATCATTCCTCACCTCGGGCGATGTTGCGTAGGATAAAGAAGGCTGCCAGGCCCAGAACCGGAAACATGAACAGGGCAATGGCCGCCCCACGGGGGAGATGGCCGGTCTCGATGCCGATATTGAAGGCATAGGTCCCAAAGAGGTGCGTGGTATACCGAGGCCCTCCCCGCGTCAGGATCCGCACAATGTCAAAATTTGCGAAGGTGACGATGGTAGAGAACATCATCGTTATGGCAATTAGCTTTCTCAGCATGGGAAGGGTAACATATCGGAAACGCTGGGTAGCTCCAGCTCCATCAATCTCAGCAGCCTCATAGAGGCTCTGGGGGATCGATTTCAGCCCTGCAAGATACATGATCATGAAGAAGGGGGTCCCAAACCAGATATTCGTCACAATAGTGGATACACGCGCCCAGTTAGGGTCGCTCAGCCAGGGTTTCGGTGTAATGCCAAACTGAACGAAAATCCAGTTGACGGCACTGTGGGTGGGTTCGAAGATCCACCACCAGCCCAACGAGCTCAGGGCCAGTGGCATGACCCAGGGGATCAGGGATACCCCCCGCCAGACCCTCTGCCCCCTGAAAGGCAGGTTGTTTAAGATGAGAGCCAGAGCGAGCCCAAGAGAGGCCTTGAAAAAAACGGCTGTGAGGGTGAACCGAAAGGAATTGCCCACAACGAGCCAGAATGTCCCATACCTGATGAGTCTCTCGTAATTCCTCACGCCGACAAACTTGGTTTCTTTCTTGTTTTCGAAGCTGAGAAAGATGGAGTAGAAAAAGGGGTAAACCACAAGGCCTATGACCATCAGAACAAGGGGAAGGACCATCCAATATGCCGCGTAGCGCCTGGACCTCAATCTGCTCAGGAGGGTGGGAGACCGCCTTCTGTTTACCGTGGACGCACTTATTGCCATTCCTGCCTCGATTGAAGGGTCGGGAGAGGAGGATCCTCCCCCGACAATGGAGAAAAAGGTTATTCAATAACCTCTTTTAGCTCTCTGGCGCACCACTTCATGGCTTCCTTTGGTGTCATCTCCCCTGTGGTCACCTTGGCTGCCATAACCGGGATGAGGAACTTGCGGTAGATCTGGGCCCCAATAGTAGGATGCGCTGGATATCCACCCACGACCGGGACTTCGTCCCCCCTGAACATATAGTTGTACTGGCCTCCCTTTGGTGGGCCGATCTCCTCCCAGACGGGATGGGCATACATGGGTTTGAGCTGTGGCATGTCGTATCCCTTCGCTGCCGAGATAAGCTTCCACTGCTGAGCGCTCTCCGAGAGATACATGAGGAGTTCTTTTGCCACCTTCTTATTTTTAGAAAAGCTCCACAGGCCCCAGTTCATCCAGAGACACCCGCGATAACGCCCCTTGGGTCCCCTGGGCGTGTCATGGTGCCAGAGCTGTGCGGCGACATCCGGCCTCGTTCTCGCAGCCACGCCCCAGGCACTCGGTGGATTCTGAATGGCCGAACCCCTTCCGGAGATGATCCAGCGGTTATTGGAGGCATCATCCCACCCATAGATCTCTTTCGGCATATACTCGGTGAGCTCCTTCATATACTCGAGGGCCTCGAGGGTCGCATCGGATTCGATAGTGATGTTCCCCTTTTTATCCACGGGGAAAGACCCGAAGGACATAAACAGGGGACAGACCCAGTCATCCGCGTCGCTACACTCACTTATTGCACCAGCAAACATATGGCCTGCTGCCTTTACCTTTTTGCAGGCCTCAAGAAAGACATCATAGGTATAGGCATCCACCTTCTTGGGGTCACGTTTTCTGACATCCGGTGGGAAGATATCCACCACATCGATGCCAGCGTACTCCCTCCACATGTCTATCCGGGTGACCATGGGATAGCTGTGGGAGCCTGTCGGTGCTGGGAGGGTGTTCCATTTCCCGTCTATACAGGATAGATAGGTCGCGTTGTCATCGTATTTGCCATACTTCCCCTGGACGTAATCGACCACATCGTTCAAAGGCTCCAGTTTGTCCATAAAGAACGCTCCATCAAAGGTGGTAAGAACCATGAGGTCATGTCCCGTGCCAGCCCGATACTCTGCCGAGGCAACCGTGAGCATCTCCGTTGCGCTGGGACCGATAAAGTCGAGCCTCACGTCAACCTTGTTCTTCTTACCCCACTCTTCCATGACCGCTCTCTGTACGTCTGTTGCCCCAGGAATCCAGTGATTCCACATTGCAACGGAGAGGTTGGGTTTTTGGGCATAGGCCTTGCGCACAACACCTGGCGCAGCCATTGCCCCGGCCACTGCGGCACTACCAACAGCCACATCCTTGATAAACTTTCTTCTGGTTATCTTCGCCATCTTAAGTCCCTCCTTTTTAGTGGATAAAAGTGCCGAAAATCCCCTTTCCAGTATATAGATGTGTCTAAGATAGATCCCCCCTTTCTATTTGGTATTTGATTTGGATCCTCTAACCCCCTCGGATCCAGAATCATCCTATCTTATAGCTATAGATCAGCTTCTGTCAAGGGCTTTTTCCCCCAATTCGGACTGTTCGAGACTAAAAGCACGGAAAGCCCAGATCGAATTCCCCTTGACATTTTTGATGGTAGACTGTAGGTCATAAAGGTCATACCACCTGTCCTTTTGCTACAATAGGCGATCGCCTTTGTCAAGAAAAAAAATGGATTCAGCATAGGATTGAAATCAAATGCTGTATTTTCTTTGTCACGATCGAACTGTGACAGATATTTGGGACGCAGGGAGAATGTCCCTGGCCATACTTGCTTGCCTTGCAGAGGTAATCATAGGAC